>DATLWP010000231.1:0-3614 GCA_035576265.1 Candidatus Polarisedimenticolia bacterium | reverse complement strand
GGGTTCGGCGGAATTTGACGACACTCTGCCAACTGGCGAAGGGCGCGTGGAGGCCGGGTTGCGCGTGGATCCGGCGCGACTGGCCGCGGCGATGACGGAATGGTTCACGAAACGCGGGAAGGGAAACGGCAAGCCGGTCGTGGTGGAGATTCGCGAGGCCGGGTGAGTGGCGAAATCGGGCGCGTGGCGATCGATAGTTAGCGCTCGCTGGAGGCAAGAGAGGTTTGGCGTTCGCGGGCGAGCTTGTTTGCGCCGCCCGCGAGGGCGACTTTGATCGTCGGCAGGGCGGCGCGCGCGGCCGCTTCTCCGGCAGCGACGAGCTGCGGCGTCTTCTCGAACTCGTACCATAAAACGTTGTGGACATCCGGCTCGATGAGGATGTCGGTCGCAGCGCGCCACGGTTGCACCAAATGGGTTTGAATGATCGAGAATGACCGGCTGATGATTTCGATGGTGTTGCGCGGCTTCTCGTCGAGCAGTCCCGGATCGAGGTAGACGGAGATTACGAGTTCGGCGCCGAGTTCTCGAACCGCGACTGCCGGAGCCGCTTCCGTTAGGAAGCCGTCCGCGAGAATGTGGCCGCGATATTCGATTGGCATGAAAAGCCCTGGATAGGCGCACGAAGCGCGCAGCGCCGGGCCAATTTCGCCGTCGGTGAAATGGACGGGTTTTCCCGTGACCAGGTCCGTGGCGACGATGCTCAGGGGAATTTTCATGTCGCTGAAATAATGGGCGGGTGTGAACTTGTGCAGGAAATGCTCGAGGCGCTCGTTCGTCGCCATGCCCATGCGCGAAAGCGTCCAGCGGCCGAAATCGCGGAAATGCGTCGCGCGCCCCTGGCTCTCCATGAGTTCGAGCGGCGTTCCGCTTGCGTAGGTTGCGGCGACGAGCGCGCCCACGCTCGTACCGGCGATGAAGTCGATCGGTATCTGATGTGCTTCGAAGACCCGGAGCACGCCGATATGCGCGATGCCGCGCGCGAACCCGCCTCCAAGAGCGACGCCTATTTTCGGGCGCTCGCTATCGCCGGCGTAGGCGAACGATCGCAGGCCCCGCAGGGCTTTCGTGAACCAGTTCGATGCGGTTCCCATCCGGCGCCCCTCTCGCTAACGACGAATGTAGCAAATTTTGGGCAGAGCGAGGCGTTTCCCGTTGACCCACGTTAGCGCTTTTGCAACCATGGGCGAGCGAGGTTTCTCTCCATGAGACGCCCGATCCAGAAAGCAGCCGTGCTCGGAGCTGGGACAATGGGCGCGAGAATTGCGGCCCATCTCGCCAATGCCGGCATCCCCTCCTACCTGCTCGACATCGTTCCGGCTGAAATAAACGCCGAGGAAAAACGCAAGGGGCTGACACTCGAAAGCCCGGCCGTGCGCAACCGGATCGTGCTCGCGGGACTCGAGGCGACCAAAAAGGCGCGGCCGGCCGCGCTTTTCACCCCGGAGACGGTTCGGCTCGTCACGGCGGGTAATTTCGAAGACAACCTCGCGTGGTGCGGCGAGGCAGACTGGATCATCGAAGCCGTCGCCGAAGATCTCGAGATCAAGCGCAGGCTTTTGGAGCGCGTCGAGGCCGTGCGCAAGCCCGGGACGATCGTGACATCCAACACTTCCGGTCTGCCGATCCGACGGATCGCCGAAGGCCGCTCCGAAGATTTTCGCCGACACTGGGCGGGCACGCATTTCTTCAACCCGCCGCGTTACATGAAATTGACCGAGCTGATTCCCGGCCCTGAGACGCTGCCGGAAGTGCTCGCGGCGCTCACAGAGGTCTGCGACGTGCGGCTTGGCAAGGGCGTTGTGGTGGCGAAGGACACGCCCAACTTCATCGCCAACCGCATCGGCACGTTTGCGATTCTGAATGCGATGCGGCAAATGGAAGTCCTCGAACTGACGATCGAGGAAGTAGATGCGTGCACGGGACCCGCCATCGGCTGGCCCAATTCGGCGACGTTTCGCACGGCCGACATCGTGGGGCTCGATGTGCTGGTCCACGTGGTGCGCAACATCTACGAGAACGCGCCGGAGGACGAATCGCGCGAGATGTACCGCATACCCCCGCTCGTGGAAGCGATGATCGCGAGAAAGTGGCTCGGCGAAAAGACGGGCGGCGGCTTTTATCAGCGCATCAAGAAGGGCGGAGAGGCGGAGATTCTGACGCTCGACTGGCAAAAGCTGGAATACCGCCCCCGGCAGAAGGCGAAATTCGGCTCGATTGAGGCGGCGAGGCCAATCGAGGACACGCGCGAGCGGCTGCGCGCGCTGCTGACGCCCGCGCTCGAAGGCAAGGGCGGTGACAAAGCAACCCGCTTCCTCTGGGCCAGCTTCGGCGAGACGTTTCTTTACGCCGCGCGGCGCATCCCAGAAATTGCGAATCGTATCGTGGACGTGGACCGCGCCATGCGCTGGGGATTCGGATGGGAGCTTGGGCCGTTCGAGATGTGGGACGCGCTCGGAGCCGAGCGCGTGGCGAAGGCGCTCGAGCGCGACGGGAAACAGCTGCCGCCGCTCGTAGAGAAAGTGCTCACCTCGCCCAGGAAACTGTTCTACGCGACGGAACAGGGCCGCACGAGCTACTTCGATCTGGCGGCGGGCGCGCTCGCTCCGGTGGAAGAGCCCGCAGGAATCATCGTCCTGAAATCGCTGAAAGAGCGCACGCCGGTGGTACAGGAAAACAGCGGCGCGTCCTTGATCGATCTTGGCGACGGCGTGCTCTGCTGCGAATTCCACTCGAAGATGAACGCCATTGGCGGCGATATTTTCGCGATGCTGCAGGCGGGCGTCGCGCGCCTGGGGACGGAATTCGAGGCCATGGTGATCGCCAACCAGGCGCCGAATTTCTCCGCCGGCGCGAACTTGATGCTCTTGCTCATTACCGCTCAGGAAGGCGAGTGGGACGATATCCACCTCGCCGTTCGGCAATTCCAGCGCGCGAATATGGCCATCAAGTACGCGCCACGCCCGGTCGTGGCCGCGCCGCAGGGAATCGCGCTCGGCGGCGGATGCGAGATTCCGCTGCACAGCGCGCGCATTCACGCGGCCGCAGAGACCTACATCGGGCTGGTCGAGGTTGGCGTGGGTCTGATCCCGGCGGGCGGCGGGACAAAGGAAATGTTGATCCGCGCGGGCGAGCGCGCGGCGGGCGGCGCGGACCTCGATCTATTCAACGCGCTCAAGCCCGTCTTCGAAAATGTCGCCATGGCCAAGGTCTCGACCAGCGGCGAAGAGGCGCGGACGCTGGGCTATCTGCGCCCTTCGGATTTGGTCGCCATGAACCGCGACCGCCAAGTTGCCGACGCGAAACAAACGGCGCTGGCGATGGTGCGCGCCGGGTATCATCCGCCGGCTCCGACGGAAATTCGCGTCCTCGGCGAGGAATTTTTCGCGGCGGCAAAGCTTGCCGTTCACATGATGATCCGTGGCGAGTACGCAACGGAGTACGACGGCGTGGTCGCGCGGAAACTCGCGTACGTCCTTGCCGGTGGAGGGATCACCGCGCCGCAGACCGTCCCCGAACAATACATCCTCGATCTCGAGCGCGAAGCCTTCGTCTCGCTCTGCGGCGAAAAGAAAACCCAGGAACGCATCGCCCACACCCTCAAGACCGGCAAACCT
>DATLWP010000230.1:0-13387 GCA_035576265.1 Candidatus Polarisedimenticolia bacterium | reverse complement strand
GGCATTACAGACTCAAGTCCCGTTATGTCGGGTAACCGGACGTTTGGTCTGAGCGGGGCAAATCTCCGGTAGCCCAGCTAAGCAGACATTCTCGCGCGACTCCCGTCTCACGTACGTCCGGTTTTTCTCGGGGCGGCGCTGCGGCAGGCGAGACTGGTCGGATTACAACTCGGAGGCGGAACGCCGCGATTTCGCTGGCGCCACGTCAGGGAGCAAATTCGTTGCGTCCAGGTGAGGACGAGCATACGATGCGCGAGATAGTACGTGTTGCAAAACGCAAACACCGGACAGTTTGGTTCAAAGGGATGGGAGTGTTCTTTGACGGCTGGGAACGACTTTGTTCTTCTTTCTTGAACGACGAGAACAGCGCATGAATTTCGATGAGGTGATCAACCGGCGGGTCTCGGAAAGTTATAAGTGGCGAGAATATCCTGACGACGTACTACCGCTATTTGTTGCGGATATGGATTTCCGTTCGCCCGAACCGGTCGCCCGCGCGCTACGCGCATATATCGATGAAGGCGTGTTTGGGTATCCTCGTGGGCTACACACCCACGATCGGGTTCAAGTGCATGAACTCGTCCGCTTGGTCGTAGATCGCATGGCGCATCGCTACAGGTGGCGCATCACCCCCGACGAAGTGGTTCTCATCCCGGGTGTAGTGCCGGGCCTGAACATCGCCTGTCATTCTTTCGCTGCGAGCTCGAATGCCGAGCAGCGTGCCGTGCTCGTTCAACCGCCTGTCTACCCGCCGATTCTCGCGGCGCCAACAAACGCGCAGCTCCAGCGTGTGGAGTCTCCTCTTCATCGCGAGAACGACGGCTCCTATTCTATTGATTGGGATTCATTCCGTCTCGGCGTTGCGCGAAATACAGGGCTGTTCGTTCTCTGTAATCCGCACAATCCGGTCGGTCGCGTTTTCCATCGGCATGAACTCGAGCGGATGGCCGAAATTTGCTTGTCGGCGAACGCCACGATCTGCGCCGATGAGATTCACAGCGACCTTCTGTTCGACGGCCATACGCATATTCCGATCGCGAGCTTGGACCCGGAGATCGCACGGCACACCATCACACTCATCGCACCAAGCAAGACGTTCAATCTTGCGGGCTTGCAATGTGCGTTTGGGATCATCCCGAATTCCGAGCTCAGACGCCAATTTCGTTCCGCTTATGAAGGGCTAGTCCCATCGGTGAATGCGATGGGGTTAATTGGAGCCGAAGCGGCTTATCGGGATGGACAGCCGTGGCTCGACCAATTGCTGCCTTACCTGCAGGCAAACCGAGACTTCTTGTGGGACTTCGTCCAGCGGGAATTCGCAGGGATGAGGATGACGAAGCCAGAGGGTACGTACCTTGCATGGCTCGATTGCCGGGAACTAAAACTGGACAATCCATACGAGTTCTTTCTAGAACACGCACGCGTAGCATTGAATAATGGCCGGACGTTTGGAACGGGCGGAAGCGGGTTCGTCCGGCTTAACTTTGGCTGTCCTCGTTCGATCCTCGAAGAAGCATTGAATCGGATGAAGTTGTCCCTAACGTCCGTTGGATCGTAGTCGAGTGCCGGTGAGCAATAACCGCGTGACCCAGCGAACACATGAGATCGGAATTAGGATGGCGCTTGGTGCCCAGCCGGGCGCTATTCTGTGCGGCGTTCTCGCGCAAGGCGGAAAGATGGCCGTCGCCGGAATTGCGTTGGGCCTCGCTGCTTCGTTGGGGCTGACGCAATTGATGAAGTCGCTGCTTTTTGGCGTCAGCGTCACCGATCCGCTTACGTTGGCTGCAGTCGTTGTGGTCCTGTTGGCCGTGGCACTCCTCGCCAGTTGGATTCCGGCGCGGAAGGCGATGCGTGTCGATCCTATGGTGGCGCTGAGGCACGAATAGCCCGTCACTCTTTGATTCCTGCGCATTCAATCTGAACGGAAAATGGACGCTTCGTCTGAATGTACAGGCCGGCTTACCGCACATTTGCCGCGAATGCGCGGTCTCCCCGTTTACCAAGCGCTTGAACCTGTCACTCCATTCCCGCATCGAGTGGCGGAATTTGAGGGCCGACAACCCGTGGCGGGGCCACAGAGTGAAAGAGCAATCGTGCGCCAGAATCGCCCCGGTGCGCGAGAAAGGGCATATCTGGAAACGCGCAGAAGGTTTCTAAGTGTAGGAAAAAGTAAATGCCCGCTGTGGCGAAGGTACTCCTCCCAATTTCATGGTTCTTGCTGTGGGCTTCGAGGCAAAGATTTTCGCAGATTTTACAGCCTGCCGGGCCACCTGAGGCTCGCGCCCAGCTATCGCTGATGATGCCCTGGCATACAAACCACCATGCCGCACATACCTTTGTGGCAGCGTTCGTAGCAGGTTGGGGAGCAGTCGGCCGAATTCCGGCCACAGGTGCCGGGGCAGACAGTGTCTTGGCTGCGATCGGCCACGGGGAAGACGAGCACCACAAACACCGCTGCCGCCAGCCTCAGATACTTCATCGTGAGGATCTTCATGGCTTTTCCTGTTCCGCCAGCGCACCGACCCGGCCGCTAAATCGACACCAGCGCCCAAATCGCGAGCAGCCCGTATACCCCGATTCACGCCGTTTCATTCGTTTCCTCTGGTCCATCCTACAACAATTCTGATTCGCGGTATCCAACAGCGGCGGTCCCCGTTTTCGGGGGAGCGAAAAGGTTTGGGGAGGAGCTCGCAGCTGGAAACAACCCCACGCTTCCCTGAGAAGCGGGAAGGGTGGGGCACCCGCCTTCGCTCGCGGCGGCGAGCTTCGGCAGGCGGGCCCGCTACGGCAGCGAGGGCCATGCTGCGCTAAAAGCCGCAGCGCTACACTTACACCTCACCAACGCTATGAGCCGACTACGGACTAGCGGCCGTGGTCGGGGAAATTCTCCCAGCCGGTTTTGGAGTCGTAGGGCATGGTGAAGCCCATGGCTTCGATCTCGTGCATTTTGCCGCCGTAGACTTTGAAGATGTGCGCGGCGGGAAGATCGAAGGGCTTGAAGTTCATGGGCTGGGAAGTGACGCCGGGCACGCCGGTGATCTTCAAGCTTTTCTCCTTCATGGGGTGGCGGAAATGGGAGAGGCCGAAGACCAAGCCGTGCTCGGGGTCGGCGATCATCACGCGAACCGGCTCGATCCGCTTGATGTAGTTCATCACGCCGGTCCTCAACTGAGCGGCGCAGCCCATCGCGCCCATGGTGCCGAAGCCGGGCGTTTTCGGGGGAGGATTGCCGGTGGTCTGCATGCCGTTTTCGTGACGGAGGCAATCGTCGGCGAAGGGCGCGTTATTGGAGTCGGCGGTGGTGAGCGCGGGGTAGTAGGTCGCGCCGATCTTCAGCATGTCGGCGCGCGAATTGCGTTCGGCCGGCGGGACGGTGGCGAGGAAGACGGGGCGCGGCGCCTCAAGATTTTTCATGCTGTTCTCGCGGAGGTTGCGCGCGATCAGATGCTCGGCGGCGACGATCTGGCCTCCGCGGATTTTCAGGCGCAAGGCCAGCAGCAGCGGCTTGTCGCCTTCCTTCATCACGCCGAGGAAACCGACCTGCTCGGAAACCGGGTCGGGGACGTAGATCTTGAAGGTGGTGGGCACCGCGGACGCGGTTTTCCAGAGTCCCTCGCCGGGTTTCATCGGCACGGTGTTTTCCACGAACTCGACTTTGGGCGAGAGGGCGACCTTCGCGGGATCGTGGGCGACGAGCGCCTCGAGATAGCTATCAACCGCGCCGTTCAGGCAGGCGGCATCGCATTTCGCGGGAAAGTGTTTCGGTGCTTGCGCGGCCGCCACTGCGCCGCTCGCAACCAACAGAATTGCAATTGCTGCGCTCAAGATTTTCAATGTTGTTCCCCCCTGTTGCATATCGCGGAATCACGCGGCGGCTCCGAAAGCCGATCGATGGTGCGGCGAGCCTCAAACGCCCAGCCACCCCAGCGCCGTGCGCGGACGAGCGGGGAGAGTCTACAACAGAGACGCGGAATGTGTAACGGAGTTTCGCGGGACGAGCGGCCGGGGCGGCTAGGCCGACGGGGATTCCTTCAGCTCCGTGCTGATGAGGAGGATCTCGACGTCGCCGATGTTTTCGACCGTGTGCGGCGGCAGCGGAGGGACCCACTGGGTGACGGGCTCGGTCGGCGGCGGGCCGGCGGTGCGGCTGTCGAAGAGGAGATTGCCCTTGTCGTCGCGGCGGAGGAAATCGCTTTGGCGCGCGACGTACATGGCACAGGGCCAGCGATGCGTGTGCACGGGGACGAGATCGCCGGGCGGAATGCGGACTTCGAGAACGCGCACGCGCTCGTTTTCAAACAGCAGCTTGTGATGGCGCGGCGCGGCAACCAGCGCGTCGAGCGAATCGGGCCACGGCCATTCCCGCGCGGGCTTGTTCACGGCGTTCTCCCGGGATTTCTTCGGCGGCGAAGCGATGACGACATTCTACAACGGCGGAAATTCAAAGAGAAAAATCGAGATGGGGCGCGGCGGAACGGCCCGCGCTTCCCGGGATCCGAGAAGCGCGGGCGCATCCCGATTCAGAAGCGAACCGCGAAGCGGCCTATGAAATCGGCAGGCAGACCGACTTCACTTCCGTGTACAGCTCGAGCACTTCGTGGCCCATCTCGCGGCCCCAGCCGGATTGCTTGTAACCGCCGAAGGGCAGCGCCGGATCGAAGATGTTGTAGGTGTTGATCCAGACGGTGCCGGCGCGCAGCTTGGAAGCAACCTGGTGCGCCTTGGTGATGTCCTTGGTCCATACGCCGGCCGCGAGGCCATAGACCGTGTTGTTGGCCTTGGCGATGAGGTCGTCCACATCGCGGAAGGGGATGGCAGTGACCACCGGCCCGAAGATTTCTTCCTGGACCACTTTCATCTTCTGGTTGGTGTTGACGAGCACCGTAGGCTTGACGAAATAGCCCTTGTCGCCGTGGCGGCTGCCGCCGACCGTGGCCTTCGCGCCCTCCTTGAAACCCGCTTCGAGATAGCCCGTGACGCGCTTGAGCTGCTCTTCGGAGACGAGCGGGCCCATTTCGGTGGCGGGATCGAGGCCGGGGCCGAGGTGAATCTTCGAGGCCTCAGCGGAAACGCCCTCGACGACCTTGTCGAAAGCCTTCTCTTCGACGTAGAGCCGCGAGCCAGCACAGCAGCACTGGCCGTGGTTGAAGAAGATGGCGCTCGAAACGCCAGGGACCGTGGCGGGCAGGTCGGCATCCTGGAAGACGATGTCCGGCGACTTGCCGCCGAGCTCGAGCGAGACTTTCTTCAGATTGCCGGCGGCAGCTTGCACGATCAGCTTGCCGACTTCGGTCGAACCGGTGAAGGCAACCTTGTCCACGTCCGGATGGGCAGCGAGAGCCGCGCCGGCGGTCTCGCCGTAGCCGGGAACGACGTTGACGACGCCATCGGGAATGCCGGCTTCTTGAATGAGTTCGCCCAAGCGGAGGGCGCTGAGAGGCGTCTGCTCGGCGGGCTTCAGGACGACACAGCAACCGGCCGCCAGCGCCGGGCCGAGTTTCCAAGAAGCCATCATCAGCGGAAAGTTCCACGGGATGATCTGGCCGACCACGCCGACGGGCTCGCGCAGCGTGTAGGCCAGATACTTGGCGCCGAAGGCGGAGATGGGAATGGTGTTGCCTTCGATTTTGGTGGCCCAGCCGGCCATGTAGCGGAACATATCGACGGTGCCGGGCACATCGGCGATGCGCGCGATCGTGAGCGGCTTGCCGTTGTCGAGCGATTCGATCTGCGCGAACTCCTCGGTGTGTTTTTCGATGAGGTCGGCGAGCTTCCAGATCAGGCGGCCGCGCTCGGAGGGAGTCATCTTGGACCACGGACCACTCTCGAATGCGGCGCGGGCGGCGGCGACAGCGCGGTTGATATCCTCGCGATCGCCTTCCGCAACCTGGGCGAGGATTTCGCCGGTGGCCGGATTATAAGTGGGGAACGTTTTTCCGGAGGCGGCTTCCACCCACTTGCCGTTGATCAGCATCTTGCGGGTCTGCGAAACAAAGCGTGTTACGTTGTCTTCCAACCGAACTGCCTGCGTAGCGGTGGCCATCTCTTTCCTCCTTACATTTCAACCAATCGAGTTTCGATCAAGCGGAGATCGTCCGAGCACGAAAGTCAGTTGTGCGTACATCGTGGTCAGTGGTGAGGCCGAGTCGGGTTCGCGCGACGCCTGGCCGCGGAACATGCGATTTTCTGACGTCTCGCCGGGAACGCCCCACGGGCGGCCGGGCAGTCGCTATCATAGGCCCGCGTGGGGGCCTTGACAATAGCTTTACGACATCGCCCGCGCGGCAGGTCTATCCGCGAAAAAAGCCGGCGCCCCGCTTCAGGTGAATCATTGCACGCGCAGCGAATCTGGAGACGAAGGCGACGCTTGGAGAGCAAAACGCCCCATATACGTGGTGCTGGCCAGGACGTGTCCCTCCATCGCCTTCTGAATTTCGTCGCGGCTGGCGCCTTGCGGGAGATCCAGCTTCTTATCGAGGGCGTAGAGCTGGAACGCGTAGTGATGCGGCGGATGATCCGGAGGCGCGCAGGGACCCTGATAAGCGGCACGACGCATCATGTTGTCTCCCTGCAGCGTGCCGTTCGCGAGCGGGGCATCCGGTGGAACACCTTCTGGGAGTGAGGTGGCGTCTCCGGGGATGTTGAAGATGACCCAGTGCGTGATGTCGTCCAATGTTTTGCCCATGTGTGCATCGGGATCATGCAGAATCAGAACAAAGCTCTCCGTGGCCTTCGGTACTTTGGACCACCGTAGCAGAGGAGACACGCCGAGGGAAATATGCATGGGTCCCCCGGGAGGCGGCGTGCTGGCCGCACAGGTGTACTTGACGGGGATCGTGCCGCCGTCGCTGAACGCCGGAATCGTGAGGATCAGCGGTGGCCCAATGTTCGGGCGGGCCGGTTGGGGAACATTATCCTGCTGCGCAGATGCGGGTCCCAGGGTCACCGCCAGCAGGAAGGCTGCGGTTACCAGGGCCCGCGCAATTGTCGTTCGCATTCCGATTCTCCTCTTGTTGCCGCTCGGCGGACGCTTGCGAGGCGGGCCGAGACGAGACGCCTATTTCTTCGAGTACGTGACGCGCCAGATGGAATTCGAGCCGTCGTCCGTGACCATCAAAGAGCCATCCTGCGCCACGGCCACTCCGACGGGGCGGCCCCAGCAATCCCCCTTATCGGTGACGAACCCCGTGAGAAAATCCATATATTCGCCGGTGGCGCGGCCGTGCTTCATCGGGACCATGATCACTTCATAACCGGAGCGGACGGAGCGGTTCCACGATCCGTGTTCGGCGGCGAAAAGCTGTCCGCGATACTTTTTGGGGAACTGTTTCGCTTCGTAGAAGGCGATATTCAAGGAAGCGAAGTGCGGACCGACCAGCACGTCGGGCACGATCACCTTGTCCTTCAACTCGGGGTGCTTTCCAGCGAGGCGCGGATCTTCGTGACCGCCGATGTAATACCACGGCCAGCCGTAGAAACCATCCTTTTGCACGTGCGTGATGTAATCCGGCGGAAGATCATCACCGAGCTCATCGCGCTCGTTGACCGAGGTCCAGAGCTCACCCGTTTTCGGATCGATGGTGAGTCCGGATCCGTTGCGGATTCCCGAGGCGTACACGCGCAAATCGGAGCCGTCCGGATTCGCGACGAGAATATCGGCGCGGTGAAACTCGCTCTTGTCGGTATCGGTGTTGGTTACGTTCGTGTGGGAGCCCACAGCGATGAACATCTGCTTTCCGTCGAGCGAGAAGACCACGTTACGCGCGAAATGATTCGGGCCGGCGGGGAGATTGGGGACGACAACTTCTTGAGGTCCGCGCGCCTTCAGATCACCATTTTGATACGGAAAGCGAAGGATGGCGTCGGTGTCGCCAACGTAAACGTATTTGGGATTCGGCCCGAGCGGATAAAAAGCGATGCCGAAAGGCAACCGGAGGCCGCTCGCGAATTCCGATACCTGCTCCGCTTTGCCGTCCTTCGTCATACCGCGAAACACCAGAATCTTGCCCGGGTTCGTTTCGGCCACAAAGAGATCGCCGTTGGGCGCCGTCATAATCACGCGCGGGCCGCGCAGATTTTCCGCATAGAGCCCAACCTTGAATCCGGCGGGAGCTTGCGGCCAGGCGTCTGCGGGCCTGGGAACCGGCCGAGAGAAGACGGCGGAGGATTTCGTCGCGTAGGGCTGCGGCAGATCGGCGACGGTGATGTGGTGAATCCGGCCGGGCTGCTCTCCGTGAAAGTCGGTGAAGGGGCCCGTGTCGGCGCGGTGCGCCGGGGAATTCGCGCGCACACGCGCGTCCTCTTTCCGGCTGACAAGGAAAAGGGCGAGAACGAGACAGCATGCGATCGCAATTCCGCGATACAAATTCTTCATTTCAATCGCTCCTCAGAGAATTTGCTCGATGCAAATGAATTCGAGCTTGGGTCCGCTAGTTGGACGGCGGAGCCGTTCAGATAGTTTCGGCTGGGCAAGCCGAGACCGCTGCACTGCCCCGTGCACTCGGGCGGAGCCGCGGCCCGCCGGTGATCCAACGCCCAGCCCTAAGGCAGATGCGCGCAAGGATGCAAAACTCTTAAATCGGATACGGAGTTGGGGAGTGCCGGATGGTGATCCAGCGGATCTCCGTGAACTCATCCAAACCTGCTCTGCCACCAAAGCGGCCCCAGCCGCTGTCCTTTTCGCCGCCGAACGGCATTTGCGGTTCGTCATGAACGGTGGCGCCGTTGATGTGGCAAATGCCGAATTCGAGGCGTTGGGCGATCTTGAGCGCCTTGCCGACGTCACGGCTGAAGACGGCGCTCGACAGGCCATAAGAAGTGTCGTTGGCGATGCGGACCGCGTCGTCGGCATCGTTGGCGAGAATAATCGGTTTTGCCGGGCCGAAGGATTCCTCGTGGTACATGCGCATGGCCGGCGTGACGCCGTAGAGCACGGTCGGGGGGTAGGACGGGCCTTGCGGTTTACCGCCGCAAAGCAGCTTCGCGCCCTTGGCCACGGCATCATCCACCAGAGCCTTCACGCGTTCGGTAGCGCTCGGGTTGATGAGACAGCCGATCTGCGTATCCGGCTGGAGCGGATCTCCCATCTTGAGCGATTTGGCGCGGGCGACCAGCTTCTGAGCGAATGCTTCGCCGACGGATTTTTCCACCACGATGCGCTCGGTGGACATGCAGATCTGTCCCTGGTTCATGAAGGCGCCGAAATTGGCGGCCGCCGCGGCGGCGTCGAGGTCGGCGTCGGCGAGAACGATCTGCGGCGCCTTGCCGCCCAACTCGAGGACGGTGCGCTTGAGGTGCCGTCCGGCGTTTTCGGCGATCAATCGGCCGATCTTCGTCGAGCCGGTAAAGCTGATTCGCCGCGTCTTGGGATGCGCGATCAATTCGTCCACCACTTCGGCGGCATCAGGGGGAGCATTGGTGATCACGTTGATGACACCCTTGGGGAAGCCAGCCTTCTCAAAGACGGATCCGATGGCGAGGTGCGTGCCGGGCGATTCCTCGGACGCCTTCAACACGACGGTATTTCCGTACGCGATCGGCATGGCCACAGCGCGCATACCGAGAATGACGGGGGCGTTCCAGGGCGCGATACCGGCGACCACGCCGACGGCCTGGCGCATGGCCATGGCGGTCGTGTCCGGCAGATCGCTGGGGATGATCTCTCCGATTACGGCGTAGGCTTGCGCGGCGGCTTCGCGTAGCATTCCCACCGTATAGATGCAATTAAACATTCCCCAGCCGAAGGTGCTTCCCGTTTCCTCGGCGATGATTCGTGAAATTTCGGTTGCGCGGCTCTCGAGGACGTCCGCGGCCTTCAAGAAGAGGTTGCGCCGGACGGCTGGAGCCGCGGCGCTCCACGCAGGAAAGGCAGCGGCGGCAGCCTCGATCGCGCGGCGCGCATCTTCGCGCTTGCCAGCGGCGACCAGCGAGGCGACCTGGCCCGTGAAGGGGTTTTTCTTCTGGTAGGTGCGCCCATCGAGCGCGCCGGTCCATTCACCATTGATGAACAACCGCTCGTCGCGGACCGCGACAGTGTGCATAAAGGCCTCCGTACAGAAGATTTCGAAGAACGGCCGGAAACGTTATTCGGCTAGGCCCAAAAGTCTACACCACAGACCAGGGGCGCAACCAAGAAGTTTCGTCCGAGCGCGCGGGATCATGGTCTCCGAAGACCGTAATGCGCGCGATGGCGCTTGCCCCAGGCGGACATCAGCCGGAGGATGGGCCGCAGACTCTGCCCGTGTCTGGTGAGAGAGTATTCGACGCGAGGGGGCACCTGCGCGTAAACGTTCCGGTGTATGATTTCGTCGCGCTCGAGCTCGCGGAGATGCTTGGTGAGCATTTTCTTGGTGGATTGCGGAATCAATCTTTGCAGTTCGCTGAATCGCCGCGTCCCGCGCTCGAGATGGTAGAGGATCAGGGGCTTCCACTTGCCGCCGATAACATCAGCAGTGAACTGGACGGAACAATCGACGTCGCGCATGCGACCCTCCGGAAACCAGGTAGCAAAAAGGTGCCTACTAGCCTGCGGGGCACTTTAGCGTAAAATCGGCGCTTTGGCTACGGCGGAGGGATGCGGGGAACGCCCCGCGCGGCTGGCGGCAGGGTCTTCGGTCTACGGAAATCATTTCAGCGGGAGGAGAGCAATGTCCAGCAAGAAACCTGTAGTTTTGTATGGCGCGAGCGGATTTTCGGGGCGGCTGGCGGCGGAATACTTGCGCGAGTACAACGTGCCTTTCATTGCGGCCGGGCGGAACAAGGCCAAAATTCAGGACGTGATGAGTCATGTCCCGGGGATAGAGACGGCTGACTACGAGGTCGTGGAAGTCAACCACACGGCGGACGATCTCGCGAAGCTGTTCAGCGACGCCAAGGTGGTGTGCAATACGGTCGGGCCGATGATGTACTACGGGTCGGAGGTGATCGAAGCCAGCCTGAAGGCCGGGTGCCACTACCTGGACATTTCCGGCGAGCAGGCCTGGCACCGACTGCTGGCGGAGCGCTGGAGCGAGAAGTTCGCGGAACGGAATCTCGTCGCCGTGGCGTCGATGGCGTTCATGTGCGCTCCCAGCGACGCCGCCGTGCATCTATGCTTGGAGTCCGGCGGAATCGATACACTGGAGATTCTCACGATGTTCGGCGGCATGCCGACGTTCGGCTCGACGCAAACCATCTTCGCCGTCATCCCGACGGAGGGATGCTACCTGGAGCAGAACCGTTATCAGCCCTGGCCGCGCGCGGTCGGCTACGAAGCGGCGGTGCCGGGTTATATCCGGACGCAACTGGCGCTGAGCTGGGGCGGCTTCCCTCACCCCGTCTGGTACAAAGATCATCCGCAGATAGCGAATGTGAGGGCGTTTGGCGGCTTGCTGAACCGCCAGATCATGGAGGGCGTGCTGGCCACGGAAAAAATGTTCGAGGAAACCATCCGCCCGCTGCCCAAGGCAGAGCAGGAGAAGAAGCTCGCGGAGATGGCCAGCTCGGTACAGACCGGAACTCCCCCGCGAGAGAATAGCCGCGAACATCGCACAATCGACGTGATCGTGGGGCGTGGCAGCATGGAGATCGCCCAGTGCGTTATCGTGGGGACGTGCTGCTACAAGCAGACCGGACTGATGCAGGCGTTTGGGGCGCACAGCCTGGTCTACGGCGGGCCGCAGCAGGTTGGATATTCGTCACCCGCAGCGGCCTTCGGCCATCGGGAGATTTTGAAGACACTCGAAAGCCACGGGCTCTCGAAGGTGAAGATGGGCCTGTGAGAACCGACCAACACAGGCCAGCATTGATGCTGGGGCTTCTGTTCGGCTTCGCTTTTTGCACGACAACGCTCGCCGGGTGTGGAAGCTCTGCGCCGCGGCAAAACGCCCGACACCACGCCCGAACCGCCAGATCGAGCTCAACCAATCCGATGCCCAATCGCGGCGGAGATCCACCGAGCTCTGCAACGGCAGGGGTGTTTACCTATCACAACAATCTGGCGCGCACCGGGCTGAACCCGCATGAGACGATCCTTACGCCCGAGAATGTGAACTCCCAATTGTTCGGAAAGCTGTTCACCAACGCGGTGGACGGATATGTGTATGCCCAGCCCCTTTACGTGCCCGGCGTTTCGCTTCCGGATGGACTGCACAACGTCTTATACATAGCCACGGAGAACGACAGCGTCTACGCTTTCGATGCAGACCGAGCCGGACCGCCGCTCTGGCACGCGAGCTTGCTCGAGGGCGGAACGCCGGTGCCCTACACGGACTTCGGCTGCGATCAGATCGTGCCGCAGGTGGGCATCACCAGCACGCCTGCGATTGACCCCGCGACAGGGACGCTCTATGTGGTTGCGATGGTGAAATTCCGCTCTGCCAACGGACCGAGGTACGCGCATCGTCTCCATGCACTCGACATCGTCTCCGGGGCAGAAAAGTTCGGCGGCCCGGTGAGCATCGGTGGTTCGGTCCGCGGCACCGGAGAAGGCCAGGTTCGAGGCAGCATCGCATTCGATCCATTCCCCCAGTTGAATCGTGCCGGGCTGGCGCTGACGAATGGCGTCGTTTATGTCGCTTTCGCATCGCACTGCGACCTGCAGTGGTTCCACGGCTGGGTATTCGCCTACGAAGCCGGAAACAGCCAGTCATCGAATTCGGGGGCAAAAAGCCGGCCGACGAAGCTGCGGTTGCGCGCCATCTATAACACGACCCCAAACGGCTTTTGGGGCTCGATCTGGCAGGCCGGAGGGGCTCCCCCGATCGATGCGCAGGGCAATATCTTCGTGGCGACCGGGAACGGAACTTTCGGCGGAGTCGACTACGGCAACACGCTGCTCAAGCTGAGGCTTCGCGAAAATTCACTTCGCGCCGTCGACTTTTTCACTCCCTTCGACGAGAAGGTGCTCGATAAGCAGGATATTGATTTCGGTGCATCCGGGCCCGTTCTGTTGCCCGATCAGCCCGGAGGGCATCCGCACCTCGTGGTGAGCGTCGGAAAGAGCGGCTCGATCTACGTCGTGGACCGCGACGGGATGGGAACCTTCGTGGATAAGGGCAGCGACCGCCAGATCGTTCAGGTGATTCGCGGAGCGATGGCGGGAAATTACGCCACGCCCGCGTATTGGAATGGCCACGTTTATTTCGGAGGCCTCAACGAACCCCTGAAGGCATTCTCGCTGACCAACGGCCGGCTTTCGACCGCCGCGGTCTCGCACTCCCCGGGGATTTTTCAATATCCGGGTACGAGTCCGTCGGTTTCCGCCGACGGCACTGAGAACGGTGTCGTCTGGGCCCTGCAAAACGACGAGCACTATCGCAGTGGGCCGGCTGTCCTGCACGCTTACGACGCCACGGATCTCTCGCGCGAGCTTTACAACAGCGAGGTCGCCGGTGACCGTGATGTGGCC
>DATLWP010000229.1:0-2658 GCA_035576265.1 Candidatus Polarisedimenticolia bacterium | reverse complement strand
GCCCCTCGTAGACGCACGTTCGCGCGGCACGATGAGAGAGAGCGCGTCAACGGCCTCGCCGTTTATAAGCAGGTCGAGCTTTATGAGGTCCGCCCTCCTGTAGTCGAGGTACTCGTAGTCCATGGACGCGTAGCCCTTGGTAAGGGTCTTGAGCTTGTCGTAGAAGTCGAGCACCACCTCGTTGAACGGCAGATCGTAGGTGATCAGCACGCGGTCGGACTTCAGATACTCGAGCTTCTTCTGCACGCCGCGCTTTTCCTCGCACAGCGCCAAAACGCCGCCCACGGATTCCTCGGACGTGATGATCATCGCCGTTAGGATCGGCTCTTCGATTTGTTTGATCGAAGTTGGAGGAGGAAACTTCGTGGGGTTGTCCACTTCCGCCACTTCGCCTGAAGTCGTGGTGATCCGATAGCGCACGCTCGGCGCCGTGGTGATCAGGTCGATATTGAATTCTCGCTCCAGACGCTCCTGCACGATCTCCATGTGCAGCAGGCCCAGGAATCCGCAGCGGAACCCGAATCCGAGCGCCGCGGAATTTTCCGGCTCGTAGAAGAAGGCGGCGTCGTTGAGCTGCAGCTTTCCGAGCGCGTCGCGCAGCATTTCGTAGTCGCTCGCGTTCACGGGGAAAAGCCCGGCGAAGACCATCGGCTTGATGGCCTCGAAACCCGGCAAAGGCGGCGCGGGGCGGTCCGCTTCGACGATGGTGTCGCCGACGCGCGCGTCGGCCACGCGTTTGATGTTGGCGATCACGAAGCCCACGTCGCCGGCGGCCAATTCGTCGAGCACGACGGCCTTGGGCGTGAGCACGCCCAGATCCTCCACCTCGTAGACTTCGTTGTTGGCGCAGAGGCGGATCTTCATGTGGGGCACGATGCGGCCTTCCATCACGCGCACCAGCACCACGGCTCCGCGATAGGCGTCGAACCAGGAATCGAAAATCAGCGCGCGCAGCGGCGCGTCCGCGGTTCCGGCGGGCGGCGGGATGCGGCTCACGATGGCTTCGAGAACGTCCTCGACACCCAGTCCGCTCTTCGCGCTGATCGGCAGCGCGTCATCCGCCGGGATTGCCAGCACGTTTTCAATCTGCTCTTTCACGTACTCGGGCTGCGCCGCCGGCAAATCGATCTTGTTGATTACCGGGATAATCTCCAAATCGTGCCGCGAGGCCAGAAACGCGTTGGCCACGGTCTGCGCCTCGACCCCCTGGCTCGCGTCCACAACGAGCAATGCGCCCTCGCAGGCCGAAAGCGCGCGCGAGACCTCGTAGGAAAAGTCCACATGCCCGGGCGTGTCGATCAAATTCAGGCGGTATTCGCGGCCGTCGCGCGCGCGGTAGTGCAGGCGGATGCTCTTGGCCTTGATGGTGATGCCGCGCTCGCGCTCGAGGTCCATCGAATCCAGCACCTGGGCGGTCATCTCCCGCTGGCTGAGCGCGCCAGTCAGCTCGAGCATACGGTCGGCCAGCGTGGACTTCCCGTGGTCGATATGCGCGATGATGCAGAAGTTCCTGATGTACTGAGGGTCCATATTTCCTATGCGATTGGATGCGCCCGCGAGAGCAGCGCACGCTCTGCGCGCAACAGTCGCGTCCCGCAAATAATCGAGTGTGCCACAGTTTCCAATGCCCGGCCAGCAGGTCCCAGCTCCGAGGCCGAGGAACGCTGCACGAATCGTAAGACGCGGCGCGCCGGGAGTCTGCTCAGCGTTTGGGAGTCGCGCTCGCAGCGGACGCGGCCAGAACGACCTCGGAAAGAAACTCCCCCAGATCCCGGCTGGCGAGGTCGAACTCCCGGTCCCGCGTTGCGCGGTCGAGCCAGCCCAGACAGACGAGCAGTACGACCTCCGACCACGATTCGGCAGCGGAATGCGTGAAGCCCACGTCGCGCAGTACGCCCGCGATGAGTCCCGCCTTCTTTCGCTCCAGAGCTGCCACACGACGCGCCACGCGCTGGTCCTTGCGCGCCCAGGCCCGCACAGCGACTTCCGTGCGAACGTGCTCTGGGTTCGCGGTCCTGGCAACAACCCTCGCCCAGCGTGTTGCCGCGCTTCCTTTGTGCTCTGTATCCAACCAACCTATTTCGCTCGTTTCCCAGCGGGACAGCATCTTCTCGAGCAGATCGCCCCGGTCGCGAAAGTGCCAATAAAAGCTCCCCTTGCTGACTCCCAGGTCTCGCGCGAGCACTTCTATCCGCACCGCGTCGATGCCTTGCTCCGATAGGCGCGTGAAAGCCGCATTCAGCCAATCGCCTGGGTGAAGGGACACGGAGCGGGTCGGTGGTCTGTTTTCCATACGGTACCGTATGCTCTTGCTAGTTTAGGCGATGACGCTTCCACGGTCAAGCTTTCAAGTGTCAATACGCCGAACAACTTCGAGAGCTGCCGCGCTGATTTCAGGGTCGTCGCCGAAGCCTCGGAGCCATTGTACAGCCGGCTCTTTGCGGAACCATGTAATTTGTCTCTTGGCAAAGCGCCGCGTGGCCTGCTGGATCTGCTTGGTGGCCGCTTCGAGCGTCACTCCGCCCTCAACGTATTTCCGCATCTCGGAGTAACCGATGAACTGGAAGGGTTTGGCGTCCGGCGGGACGCCGGCAGCGATCAGCTTGCGAACTTCGTCGAGCCATCCCGACTCGACGAAGTTCGCAAGCTGATCGCTGC
>DATLWP010000228.1:0-10334 GCA_035576265.1 Candidatus Polarisedimenticolia bacterium | reverse complement strand
GTCGTCCCAAGCTACAACATTCCTGGCGTGAGTGCCGTGCTGAAGTTCACGCCGCAGGCGCTGGCCGACATCTATCTCGGTAAGGTCACCAAGTGGAACGATCCGGAAATCACTGGCCCGAACTCCGGCGTCAACCTGCCTGCCACGGACATCGTGGTCATTCACCGCTCCGATGGCAGCGGCACCACCTTCGTTTGGACCGACTATCTTTCCAAAGTCAGCACTGAATGGAAGGGCCGCGTAGGAAGCAACACCTCCGTCAACTGGCCCGTCGGACTGGGTGGCAAGGGCAACGAGGGAGTCGCCGGATTGGTTCAGCAGACTCCCAACTCCATCGGATACGTCGAGTTGATCTATGCCCTTCAGAATCACATGGGTTACGGTCTGGTGCAAAACTCCGCGGGGAAGTTCGTCAAAGCCAGCCTCGCCACGGTGACGGATGCGGCCGCCGGCGCGGCAGCGAAGATGCAGAAAGATATCCGCATTTCCATTACCGACGCGCCGGGAGCCAACACCTACCCGATTTGCAGTTTCACTTACCTCTTGATTCCCCAGACGATCGCGGATACTGCTAAGCGGGATGCCATCAAGAGCTTTCTGCGCTGGATGCTGGCAACCGGCCAGGGATCGGTCGAGTCGTTGAACTATGCACCGCTGCCCAAAGCCGTCGTTGCCATCGAAACCAAGCAGCTCGCCGAGATCAAGTAACGAATGAGTTCCAATGCGAGTGCCGTCGAGCGCGCGCCGTCTGGCTGGACGCCGCGCGCTCTGCTGCGCCGCCTCTCGGTCGGGGACGAGATCGCTCATGTCGTCACCCTGATTTTCGCCGCCTCGATTATCGTCATCACGTCCCTGCTGGTGTATCAGCTGTGGATCAATTCCGCCGCCTCGCGGCGCCAGTTTGGCTGGAATTTTTGGGCTTCGCGCACCTGGGATCCGGTCTTTGAACATTTCGGGGCACTGCCTTTCATTTACGGTACGCTGGTTACCTCGGCGTTATCCCTTATCATCGCGGTACCTCTGGGATTGTCGGCGGCAATCTTTCTTTCGGAACTTGCTCCACGCCACATCTCCGACACGATTTCGTTCCTCATCGACCTGCTGGCTGCCGTCCCGAGCGTAATCTATGGCCTGCTGGGAATCTTCATCGTCGTGCCGCTGATGCGCACGATGATCGGCCCGGCGCTTAAGAACGCTTTCGGTTTCCTTCCCCTGTTTTCCGGTCCCAACTACGGCGTGGGTTTTCTGACCGCCGGAATCGTCCTGGCCATCATGGTGGTTCCGTTTATCATTTCCGTGTCGCGCGAGGTCCTGTTGACCGTTCCCCGCGAACAGCGCGAAGCAGCCCTGGCGCTCGGCGCCACGCGCTGGGAAGCCACCTGGCAGGTGGTTGTTCCGTGGGCGCGCCCCGGCATCACCGGCTCCGTGTTTCTGGCGCTGGCTCGTGCGGTCGGTGAAACCATGGCGGTCACCATGGTCATTGGCAACGATCCCAAGATCGTCGCGTCACTGTTTGCCCCGGGCTACACCATTGCCGCCGTGATCGCCAACGAATTCACGGAAGCCACCGGAAATGTCTATTTGAGTGCGCTCATCGAGCTTGGACTGGTCCTCTTCCTTATTACGTTCATCCTGAACGGCCTGGCCCGGCTGCTCATTCTCGCCACGGAACGGGGAGGAGGCCTGCCGTCGTGAGCCGCATCCGCTTGATCTGGCGAAAGTTTCTCAACGTATTCATGCTGTCCCTTACAGGCGTGGCAGCACTGGCCGTCGTTTCGATCCTTTTCCTGATCCTTGGCTACCTCGTCTACAACGGCGGAAAATCTCTCAATTGGAGCTTCTTCACGCAACTCCCCAAGCCCGTGGGCGAAACGGGCGGCGGCATGGCTAACGCCATCGTGGGAAGCTTAAAATTGCTGCTTTTGGCAGCGTTGTTCGGCCTGCCCACGGGGTTGATGGCGGGAGCATATCTGGCGGAGTTTGGCGGCAGAACGTTCTCGTTCTTCGTCCGGTACACGACCGATCTGCTCAACGGCGTGCCCTCGATCGTCATGGGCATCTTTGCCTACTCCCTGGTGGTGGTACCGATGCGGCATTTCTCGACGCTGGCCGGAGGAGTGGCTCTGGGAATCATGGTGATTCCCATTACCGTGCGCAGCACGGAGCAATTCCTGCGTTCCGTGCCGGAATCCTTGCGCGAGGGCGCGATGGCACTCGGCGCGAGCAAATGGCGCACCGTCGCCACGGTCGTGGTGCCTGCGGCGAGCGGCGGCATCGTTACCGGCATGCTGCTCGCCCTCGCCCGCGTGGCGGGTGAGACCGCGCCACTCTTATTCACGGCATTCGGCAACCAGTTTTGGAGCCCAGGCTGGAGCCAGCCCATTGCCTCTCTACCCGTGATGATCTATACGTATGCGATAGCGCCCTATGCCGACTGGCACCGGCAGGCTTGGGCCGCTGGCCTGGTGCTCCTCGGTCTGGTGCTGGTCGCGAACGTTGGCACCCGTCTGGCGCTTAGCCGCGGGGCAGCATCCCGGAGCATCTAACATGGCTTCTGCTATGCAGGGACATAATGCCATCAACGCACGGCTCACGCCCCAGGTGCGAATCGCGGATCCGTCCGCAACGGCTCCGGCAGAGGGGGCGCGGGTGCGCTTTGAAATCTCCAATCTCGATTTCTTCTACGGCCCGAAGCAAGTGATTTTCGGTTTAAGTCTGAAAATCCCCGCGAACAACATCACGGCGCTGATCGGGCCTTCCGGGTGCGGAAAATCCACTTTTCTGAGGACTCTCAACCGGATGAACGAAACGATCCGCCACAGCCGCTATGCCGGAGAAATTCTCCTTGATGGCCTGGACATCCGGCAGATGGATGTCGTCAGGCTCCGGAAGCGCGTGGGTATGGTTTTCCAGCGTCCCAACCCGTTTCCGAAATCGATCTATGACAACGTGGCGTACGGTTTGCGAATCAACGGATATCATGGCCGCCTGAGTGATCTCGTCGAGCACAGCCTGCGGAGAGCCGCATTGTGGGACGAAGTGAAAGACTACCTGCACAAGTCAGCGTTGGCCCTATCGGGCGGACAGCAGCAACGATTGTGCATCGCTCGCGCGCTGGCCGTCGACCCGGAGGTGCTGCTTCTCGATGAGCCTTGCTCGGCGCTCGACCCGGTTACCACGGCGAAAATCGAAGAGCTGATGTTCCAACTGAAGGACAGCTGCACGCTGGTAATCGTGACGCACAACATGCAGCAGGCCGCGCGCGCCAGCGACTATACGGCGTTTATGCTCGATGGCCGGCTGATCGAACACAATGAAACCGGCAGGCTATTCACCACGCCATCCGACCCGCGCACGGAGGCATACATCACGGGCCGATTCGGATGAGCGGGGTCTGGGTGACGCCGTTGCTCTTGTGCACACCGCGATCGGTGGTTATTCTGAGGCCCGAGCAGAGTTTGCATTCGGGATGTTCTTGCGTACGCAAGAGTCTTTCATCCTGCTTCCGGCACCGGTAACAAACGAGGATCCATGGAGCGCCATTTCGAACGCGATCTCGAAGAACTGAAGCAGCGTTTGCTCTGGATGGGCAGCCTTGTCGAGCGCGCCGTTCACCAAGCCGTTCACGCCGTGCTCGATGCCGATGAGCATCTCGCCGAGGCCGTACTCTCTGAGGAAGACAACATCAACAAAATGCAGATCGAAATCGACGAGCGCATCCAGCGCTTGCTCGCTCTGCAAGCCCCCATGGCCGCCGACCTCCGATTTCTGCTCGCCGTCTCGCGTATCAACAACGACCTCGAGCGCATCGGCGATCAGGCCGTCAACATCGCTCAATCCGCCACACGCATCCTGCGCCATCCGCAGGTCAAACCCTATGTCGACCTCCCGCGCATGAGCGAACTCGCCGAAGGCATGGTCCGCGATAGCCTGAATGCCCTGGTGCGCGGCGACCAGGAACTCGCGCAGAGCGTCCTCCAGCGCGACGATCAGGTTGACCGCCTGCGCGATCAGATCTTTCGCGAGCTTCTCACCTACATGATGGAAAATTCGTCCGTCGTCTTTGCCGCATTCGAGCTCATCCTCGTGGCCAAGAATCTTGAGCGCATTGGCGACCACGCCACCAACATCGCCGAGGACGTTATCTACTTTGTCGCGGGCCGCGACGTCCGCCACCCGGCGCTGGACCGCCGCTGATCTTCCAAGCCTTGTGCACTCCGGGCCGGAATTGTCCGCCGCTCCTCCTTCGAGCTGCTTTCCCACCGTAAATACGCCTTTTCTGCTCAGCTCCCCGTTTGGGCGGAAACGCTCCTCAACTGGGCGCGCTTCTGCCAGCGCAGATATTGGTCTATACTATTTGTTTTTGGAGACACCCATGCAGTCCGCTGTGGTGAATTGGGCTGGCTCGTAGGAATTTCCGGCGGCCACAGCCTGAACGAATTCCGCCCGCCTACCATCGGGCGCCTACTCTCAACGAATCGAGGTGCTTCATGCCAGACCCGACAAATAATTCGCACGGCGTGGCCGCGATGCTGCGCGGCTATTCCGTGGAAGTCAGCCCGACAAGCGAGAAGATCATAGCGTCGTGCCTGGAGCGCCTCGAACCCGGCACAGAAGTCTATCTCACCTGGATTCCGGGCGAAGACCCTTACGCGATGGTCGCACCGGCGGCGAAGCTCCGCCGCGCAGGATTGTTCCCCTCTCCGCACATCGGCGCTCGCCATCTGGAGAGCGCCGCGCAGCTTGACGAGTTGCTAGGCCGCCTCGTTGGCGAAGCGGGCGTCGATCGCGTCCTGTTAATCGGCGGCGAACGCGAAAAGCCTCTGGGTCCCTTCGATGCGACCCTGCAAGTGATGCAAACCGGCCTGCTGCAGAAGCACAATATCCGGCGCGCAGGAATCAGCGGTTTTCCCGAGGGCCATCCCGCGATTTCCGAGCAGGTGCTCGACGAATCGACGGTCGCGAAGATGAACTACGGGCGGAGCATCGGCCTCGAGCTGCAGATCGTCACCCAGTTCTGCTTCGAGGGAGCGCCGATCGCTGAGTGGCTGAAGCGCATCCGCGCCCAGGGCGTTGATCTCCCGGTGCGCATTGGACTCGCCGGACCCGCGGGCATCGCCACGCTTACCAAATACGCGTTGCACTGCGGCGTGGGAAATTCCATCCGTGCGCTCACCAAATCCACGTCCTTTGCCAAGCTTCTCAACGAGCGCGATCCCGAGCCTGTGATCCGCGAGATTCTCGCCGCGGCGCCGAACGGCGACTTCTCCGCGCCTCCGCTCGGCATTGCTGCGCTGCACTTCTACACCTTCGGCGGACTGAAAAAGACGGTCGAGTGGGTCAACGCCATGCGGGCGCAGGCCAACTGAATCCTCAGAAATCGCGCACTCGCGCCGAATCGCGCGGGGCGCGCGAAAAGCACCGCTTGAGTGTCGATTAGAAATGAGGGCGATCCTTTCTTTTCAACAAGTTGCGGCGGTTTCTAATCGCCGCGGTGTCGATTAGAAGCGATTCGAAGTGTGGTGTAAGCGCTTTCTTCGCCGTGGGAATATGGTGCGGGGGCGCATCCTCGGCCCATACGGAACATGACGGCTCCGAGCTTAAGTATCCGAGCTCTCTCCTCGTTTTTCTTCTGAACTTCTCTTTCTCGATTCACCCTGCCACAATGCGCGGCTGATTTCAAATGGTTGTTCGTGTAGAACTCGGCTGGGGCGGGAGGGTGGATCGGCCATGGGCGACCAAATCGGGGGCGGATTTCGGTGTGCAGCGCGGGGGCAGCGGATTAAGCGATTTCAGACGCGCGGGTCCACCGGTGTCGATGCAAGACTAAATCGCGTTAGAGGCAAAGCGGTGGAAGCAATGAGACCGCGCAGACTCTCGCATATTCCGTCTATCATTATGAGGGGCATGCGACGGTCAGCATGGCGGGATATCCTCGCTTCAGGCGGCCGATCGAACACGCGGCGCGTACTGCCCATTCGGCCGGAATATATTTGCCGAGCGTGCGCAGCATGTAGGGGCCGTATATTTTCGACTGCGAAATCGGCTTCCAGCCCGTACCCGCTAGGAGGTTGGTGATTGTCTGGAAGGTCCAAGCCTGAAGGTGTCGATCCCAGTCGGGCTGGAGCGAAGGGCGGAGGTTCGTCTCCACTGGAAGCACGAGCAGGAGCCTCCCAGCCGGTCGGACATAATCTCGAAATTCCTGCAAGTCGTAATAGGGAGTCGGGGAGTGCTCCAGCGAGTGGGACGACAGAAGGTAGTCGAATTCACGGCGAGGAATATCTTCCCTGTTTTCATAAACGACCCGACCGCGGCGATGCAACTCGGCGCACGCGTAGGCACTAAAATCAAAGCAAGCAGCGTTGGGCAAAGCGGCGGTGACCTGCCCGATACCGCTGCCGTAGTCGAGCACCTTGGCGTGAATATCAAGCCCGTGATTTACAAACAGAGCCTGCCGCCAATAGAGCGAAAGCAGATGATAATTAAGGTCGTCGGTCAGCACCCCTCCGTAGTGCCCGGCGTAATAGGCATCGTCGTAGTGCGAAACCGTGCTTGGCCGATCGCTTTGATTGATGGGCATCAATTTTTCACGTCTGCCGACACGACGTGAACCTCTCAGATCCTCTTCATGAGCTCATAATACAGACGCAGATGATCTTCCACCATGCGCTGTTCCGTGTAAGCCTCCGAGGCGTGCCTTTGGGCATTCGCTTTCAGCGCCTCCACAAAACCCGGATCGCGAAGCACTCTGAGCATACAGGACGCCAAGGCGGTGGCGTCTCCCGCGGGAAACTTGAGACCGAACTCATCCACCGTCTCGCCCAACCCTCCGATGTCCGAGACGATCAGGAGCCGCCCTTGCATCATCTGTTCCAGAGCTACCAAGGGCGCCACGTCCTCCCAGGTAGACGGCATGACGACTGCCGCTGAATCAGCTAACAGGGTCGAAAGGCACGCCATGGGCATGGGCCCGGTGAATTCCGTGACATGCGCAAGGCCCAACTCCGCGGCAAGGCTTTCGAGCGACGCGCGCTCCGGACCGTCCCCGACAATCTTGAGCCTGAAATCATGCCCCTTTTGCAGCACTTGATGCGCAGCCCGGAGCAAGACTGAAACTCCCTTTTCCTTGACAAGGCGACCAACGAAAGCGAAACAGGCCGGGCGTGCTGCGTATCCACCCGACGAAACTGAAGACGCACCGGCCTGAGCGACACCGTGGTAGATGACCTGTGTTCGAGGGAGCGCTGCACGGTGTTGCATGTGGCAGCTCGGCGCCACGTTGACAGTCACCCGCTTCGCCAGCCAGCGACGCGGAAACATAAGGAGCAGGTCTCGCACGCTCTTCATTCGTCCGTGTCCGTTCGAGTTGCATTCGATGCACTTCCGATAGTGGCCTGCCATGTAGTGGCCGGGGCAGATGTTCCAGTCCGGCTGAAGAATCAGCAGGCCATTCGGACAGATGGATTGGTAATTGTGGTGCTCGAGAACAGTGCGCTTGTTGAACAACCATGCGAGCGCCATGGGAAGCAAAGCAGGACCTGCCAGATGAATAATGTCTGCAGAGCGGAACAAGCGAATGAATTTTCCGAGGGAGGGGCGACGAATGACTTCAAAGGCGAGCGGCGAATCGCTCTGATTGTCCGCCGCCGGCGCTCGAGTTACCAACTGGACAGCGATCGGGTTCCCGCCGCAGGTTCTGTCCGACTTGGCCATCCCTTCGGCCAGCGCCGCTGTAACTGTTTCCACTCCGCCGATAGCCGGCGCCCAGCTATGGGTATAAATCAGGAGTTTGAGCTTCATGGTTGCTTGTGCTGTCGAAGGCGCACAGCTTTCTCGATCGCCTCCAGGAATCCGGCAATGTGCTCCCTCGGGGACCAAACGTTCATCCTCTCGCGCGCGGCGCACCCCATCTTTTGCAGGCGGCTACGATCGGGCAGTACTTCGCGCAGGATGGCGGAGAGGGCCTCGGCATTGCCGGCTGGGTAGACAAAACCCGTCTGGCCTTCTCTGACCAGATCAAAACGGGCTCCGACTCGATCACTTACAACCACGGGGCAGCCGCAAAGCATGGCCTCATTCACGACCACGCCAAAAGACTCGTACTGTGACGAGAGGACGAACAGGTCGGAAGAGCGATAGACAGCGGGAAGTTGCGTCTGATTCACAAAGCCGAGGAACCGCACGCGTTCCGCAACGCCCAGAGATTTGGCCTCGTCTTCGAGAGCCGGGCGGAGTGGGCCATCTCCCGCGATCACCAAGACCGATTCCGGGGCGGAGGCTCTGGCAAAGGCGCGCAAGACGTCGAGAGGGCGCTTCCAAGGCTGCAATTTTCCGCAGAAGAGAAGGACCGCCGCGTCGGCGGGGATGCTCCATTCGGCCCGCACAGCGGCGCGGTCCACTTGCGCGGCCTGTTCGGCCCACCATGCGTTGCCGACCGCGTATGGAATCAGGACAATCCGCTCGAGCGGGATGCCGAGCGACCGCATCAGGCGAACACCGCCACTCGATGGTGCTACGACTACATCGGCGAAACCGAAAATCTTGGGCCAGAGCAATTTCTTGACCGGTATTTTCCATCTCTTGCCGTCGCGAGGTGCAAGTTCATTCGCGTCCGCTCCGAAGATCAGCGGCCCCCCGCTAAACTTGGCGGCCATCAGGCCAATCCAAAAAGTTGCGTACACGTAACCCGTAAGGTTGACCACGGCGTCAAATTTGCCCGAGCGAATCAATTTCAAGAGTCCCGGATTCATAAGCCCGAAAAAGCGGCCGAGACCCGGCCGAAGCGAACGATTGGAAATCTGGACCCAGCGGTAGCCCTCGAGTAGCGGCGTGTCCCAAGCAACGCTTACGCCGAATTCATCGTCCATGGCCGCTTCGGCGCCTTGCAGGCTGCAGTAGGCGGTCAGGACGTCCAAGCGGGGATGCCGGGCGATCTCTCGAAGAATGGGAGAAATATATTGTACTGGATGGGTCATCACCAATAGCACTCGATAACGACGCTCACCCATGGAAAAGCTCCGTCACGAAGCGCTCGGCGATGCTTTCCCAGGAGAAATACCCGGCGTGAGCGCGCATGCTCCGATGTCGCAGTTGATCCCGCAGGCGATCGTCGGCCAGGACGCGGCTCAATGCCTTTGCCAGCGCAGCGCGGTCGCGATACGGGACCAGCTCGAGACCTCCCTCGGTGAATGGGAAACCCGTTTCAGGTCCTTTGTAGCCGACGATGGGCAGCCCACAGGCTAATCCGGCGATGGCGCTCCCGCGGCGAGAATAGATCGCGCCGCGAACGCAGAGCAGAGCGTCGGAGCGCGCAAGCACATCGCTGATTTCGGAGGCGCTAAGGAGGCCGAGAACGGAAACCTCGGCAGGTATGTCGCGGAACGCGTGGGCGATCTCTTCGCGGGCCTCCGGGGTGCCGCGGCCGAAGAAAAGGAAACGCAGCTTCGCGCCATTTTCGGCGGAAACGCGCGCAGCCTCGGAGATGTCGTCGATTTCGACACGGGCGTGCGGCGGGCCCGTGACACAAAACACTGCCACTGTTTTTGCGACTCTGTTTTTTTCGGCAGCTGCAGCAGGCGGCAGCCGTTCGGGGACATTTGCTCCGATCGGGATGAACGCCGCCTTGGACTTATCGCCGGGAAGCCAGCCGATCTTTTCGAGTGGCTCGGGAAATATGGACTTTTCGGCGACACTGTAAAGCCTGCGAATCACCCCGCTCTGGCAAGCGCCCCGGAGTCGATCGAGCCAGCGCGAGCCCCCCTGACGAAAGGGTTCGTGGAATACCACGGCACAGCGGGCGCCGCGGCGGCGAAGAATCGAGAGCACGGCGAGCACGCCGATCGGAAAACCTCGGCGCGACCACGCAAACGCGGTGTATTGCAAGACAACCCATTTTCCACGGTAGTGAACGCTCTGACTCTTGAGTTCCCGCAAGGCGCCGAGCCAGCCCTTCCGCATCCAGTCCACACGGACAATTTCCCATTGGACTCCGTGCGGCTCGAGGGCCCGGCCCAAAAACTCGCAATAATCTTGCACGCCGTCGGTGGGGTAATCCGGGCGGCCCAAAATCGCGATCCAAGTCCGGCCCGCCGTGCTTGAATTCAAGCCGTCCATCGTAATGGTTGACTCACCGAGGGCCCGCACTGAATGAAGAGAGCGCACGCCAGATGCCTTCCGTTAGTTGAAACCGCGTATATCGAATTCACGCAAAGGTATTTCGCCGAAGCGTGTTTTAAAGGTCGTGCGGATGCTAGTGCGCTCCCGGTAGAGGTCCAGCGCAGAATAGGGGACACCGCATCTGCTCCCAAGGAACGAGTCCCATGTCGTTTTCGGAT
>DATLWP010000227.1:0-3846 GCA_035576265.1 Candidatus Polarisedimenticolia bacterium | reverse complement strand
AGCAGTTTAAGGTGAGAGCGAGGTCTGTTTCTATTCACGACGCCTTCCAGCTCAGACCTTTCTCTCAGGTTGGCAAATGAGCTCTCCAACTCACAAGCAAGGGAGAAAACCGGTGAATACAGCAAATCGCCTGCTGGGGATCCTCGGGCTCTTCACCGTTGAAAAGCCTGAATGGACTGTAGAGGAGGCCGCCAAGGAGATCGGTGTTTCCATCAGCACTGCCTACCGATACTTCCGGGATCTGTGCAGGGTCGGCCTGCTCGACCCGTTTTCGGGCGGCAAATATGTTCTGGGGCCGGCGGTCATCGAAAACGACCGCAAGATTCGGCTTACCGATCCGCTTATTAAAGTCGGCCGGCCCGCGATGCAACGGCTAGTGGCCCGCTCGGGGAGCCTGGGGGTCGCTCTTTTGTGCCGCATCTACCGCAATCGCGTCATGTGCGTGCACCAGGAAGCCAGAGTTCTCCCTGAGAATACCGTCGGCTATGAGCGCGGCAGGCCAATGCCCATGTTTCAAGGCGCATCTTCGAAGGTTATTTTTGCCAACCTTCCTTCGAGAACAGTTCGATGGTTTTTCGAGAAGTACCCGCAGGAAATCGCTGCGGCAGGGCTTGGATCCGACTGGGAAACGATCAAGACCACCCTCCGCCGAATCCGGAGAGCTGGCCTTCACATTTCGCGAGGAGAAGTCGACAGCGGCCGTGTGGGCGTCGCTGCGCCGGTATTTGGTCCGGACAAGAACGTAATCGGAAGTATCGCCATGGCCATCCCACAGAGCGAGGCGACACCGCAATTTGTCGCCAATATCTCCGCGCTCGTGCAGGCGGCGGGACGCGAGATTGACGCTGGCCTTCAGCTGATAGCGTCCGAGGAGATCGCCGAAGATGGGGGCATCCCTCCGATCTATCGCGAACCTCGCGACTCCGAGGATACCGACATTGCCGGCAGCTCGGAGGGCTGGTGATGTTTGGACGCCGAGGGAGGAACGCGAGCGGTTCGGAATGCACGCCGCTACGGAAACAAATCTCTTTCCGCCGATCGAATCAGGTCCCGCCCGCTCCCCATTCCTTCGGATATCGCCAGGCCTTGCAGAACCGCGGCGGGCACGCGATCGAGCTTGCCCATCACGAGCCCCCCGGCAGCGGCGAGCTCGTCGGCGAGGGCAATTACGGTCGCTTGGAGCGTTGTCCCATGCGTATCGCGCTGGCCCCGATAGTCGACCAACGGCGTTATTCCAGCAACGCCGAGTGCGACGTTGACCAAGCCCTCGCGCCACGGACGCCCAAAAGTATCCGAAATGATGACCGCGACGTGGACGCCGAACGTTCGAGTGAGCTGCTCTTGAAGTCGGCGAGCCGAAGCGTCCGGGTTCTCGGGCAGCAACGAGGCCCTTCCGCGGGGAACGTTTGACATGTCGACACCGGCATTGGCGCAGACAAATCCATGGCGCGTCCTGGCGACGATCACGCCGCGCTCCATCCGGACGATGCCGCTTGATTCGCGCAAAACGAGCTCGATGAGGCGTGGATCTTTATGGTATTTTGCAGCCCATTCTTGGGCTCGCTCGGAAGGTTCGACCGAGTCGAGACGGACGATTCTTCCTTCCGCCTTGGACACAATCTTCTGTGCCACTACGAAGACGTCTCCTTGCCTGAGAACGAGCCTCTGCCGCTTGGCCGCCTCGACAAGGAGAGGCGCGAGTGCGTCGCCTGGCGCGACTTCGGGCAGTCCGCTCAGCGGCACAATCTGCACGGGTGAGGAAGACGTTTTGCTGCGTGCTCGGGTATCTAACACGTTTGCTGGCTTCGACATCGCAAAGACTAGCATCCGGAATCAAGCGGGCCAAGTAAGTTATTTGAGACGGGAATTATGGAGCCAATCTCTCACTTTTTCTATTCGGACCGCCTAAAGCTTCAGTTCTGGGACTACGGCCAGGACGGAAGGCCAGGGCTCGTGCTGGTGCATGGCGGGCTCGATCACGCCCGCAGTTGGGATTGGGTGGCGCGATCGCTGCGCGAGCAGTACCACGTGTATGCGCTCGATTTGCGGGGCCACGGAAACAGCGCCTGGGCTCCCGGGGCGATCTACAGCGTGGCCGAGCACATTCTCGACCTGTCGGTGCTGCTCGACATCATCAACGACTTCCCCATCCGGCTGATGGGTCACTCGCTCGGCGGAAATGTCGTGCTCCACTACGCCGGATTGTACCCGGACCGTGTGTACAAGGCGGTGTCCATCGAGGGTTTCATCACGCCGCGAGAGGCGCCCTTGCAGGGACCGCCATCGGAGCGATTGCGGTTTTGGGTGGAAGCCGTGCGCGACGTGGAAAAGCGCCGCTCGAGGAGCTATCCGAACCTGGATGCCGCCATGGATCGCATGAAGGAGGCGAACCCGCGCCTCTCGGAAGAGATCGCGCGCCATCTGACTCTCCATGGCACGAACTGGGAGCACGATGGTTCGCTCGTGTGGAAGTTCGATCATTACATGCGCGTAGCCGCGCCCTACGGATTCGATATCGAGGACTCCGCTGAGGTTTTCAGGGACATCGGTTGTCCGACACTGTTGTTTTGCGGTCTGGAGAGTTATCTGCCGGTGCCGGACTCAGACCCACGGATGAAGGCCATTCGGCACTGCCGACTCGTAAAGGTGCCGAAGGCAGGACACTGGGTGCACCACGATCAATTGGATACCGTCCTGAGGGAGACGACAGCTTTTTTTCAGGATTGAACGGAACGCTTGGCTGATGCAAACGACCTCGGTTTCGAGCGCGGCGGCCTTGACGACATGCGGACCAATCGAAAAGAGATTTACGTCGAGCGCGGAGATTGCGATCCAGGCGGAGTTGTCTATTGCCCAAACTACCTGGACTACGGCGCCGCCTGCACGAACGCACTGTTCGAGCGGGCTGGCCTGCCGAAACAACGGATGATCCGGACGTATGGCATCGTGGGGATTCCCATGGTGGACCTGCGCGCGCGAGTGCTTGAGCCTTGTCAATACGGCGACACGATCATGGTGGAATCGTACGTGTCCGAATGGGGAAAGACGAGTTTTTCGGTTCACCACAAGATGTGGAACGGCGATGTCTTGGCCGCCGAGATTTTCGAAAAACACGTATGGGTTGCTCGGGAGGACAAAGATTCGCCGCGATTCAAGGGTAAGGCGATTCCGCAAGAGGTGAAGGACCGGCTCTCGAATTTCTATGACGGCAGCCGTGAATGACGTTGCGGGCAGACCGAGTGCACAATCGGCACCCCATTCGGGCGGAGGGCCTCGAATTGGATCTCAGGTTTGGAGTCGTCTCGCGGAGGAAATATGAGCGAACAGAAAATTGCCATCATCGGGGGCACCGGCGACCTGGGGTTTGGCCTGGCTTTGCGATGGGCGCAAGCGGGCGTAGACGTCATCATCGGTTCCCGCGATGAAGGCAAGGCCAAGGAGGCGGCTCGGCGCATACAGGAATCTCTGAAGGCCACTCCGCCAAACAACCCGGTGGAATTTTCCGTCATTGGGCTCGAAAACGCACAGGCCGCCGCCAAGGCTTCGGTTGTAGTGTTGGCGGTTCCGATCTCGGCCCAGATCGCCATCTTAAAAAGTATTCGAGGCTCCTTGAAGGGCGCCATTCTGGTGGATACGACGGTACCGCTGGCCGCGGCCTTCGGTGGCAAAGCGACGCGGATGTTGGGACTACCTCAAGGATCGGCGGCCGCGCAGGCTCGCGAGCTTGTGCCAGTCACGACGCCTGTGCTGGCAGCGTTCCACAACGTGTCGGCGGAAGCTTTGGGCGACCTTGGGGTAACGCCGGAATGCGACATCCTCGTCTGCGGAGACGACGACGCGGCCAAG
>DATLWP010000226.1:0-9752 GCA_035576265.1 Candidatus Polarisedimenticolia bacterium | reverse complement strand
GTCAAGTCGCGCTTCGGCTATGATGATTCCCTGGATGCTTTCGGCGTGCACGGCGCTGGCGGCACGATCGGCGCATTGCTTACAGGAATCTTTGCCTCGAGCGCCATCAACCCGATCTTCAAAGACGCCACTGGTAAGGTGCAGGCTTCCGGCATGCTCGAAGGGAACGGACACCAGATGTTGAATCAGTGCGTGGGTGTTGCGATAGCGTGGTTTTTGGCGATCGTGGGTACGCTGATCATCCTAAAGCTCGTGGACCTGGTAATTGGCCTCCGTGTCTCGGAGGACCACGAGACCCAGGGCCTCGATCTTTCGCAGCATGGCGAGGAAGGGTACTACTGGGAGACGTCGGCGTAGCAGTCCATCCGGTTTTGCCGTAGCCTAGTCGGGTCGTGGATAGCAGCCCGGAGAATCGAGAAGAGCAATGACAAAAGTCGAAGCGATTATCCAAACGTCGAAGCTGGATTCAGTCAAGGACGCGCTGCATGAAATCGGCGTCGAGGGCATGACCGTACTAGAGGCGCGCGGACATGGTCGCCAGAAAGGTCATACGGAATTCTATCGCGGCCGCGAATATACGGTCGATCTGATCCCCAAGATCAAGATCGAGTTGGTTCTCGCGGAGGACATGGTGGAAAAGGCTGTTCACGCAATCGTCACCGCGGCGCGCACCGGCAAAATCGGTGACGGCAAGATTTTCCTGACCAAGATCGACGACGCCATCCGGATCCGCAACGAGGAGCGCGGCGAAAGCGCGCTCTAACGGGCTCCCGGCAATTCCTGCCACATCGACGACAGCGGGCCTCTTCGGGAAGGAAAGCCGCCGCGCCAGGCCCGGCATAGGATAAACTTATTGGCAGAGAAGCATGTCCACAAAACCCGCGGAGCACCACGAACTGCGCGACAACTATGCGGCGGGATCAGCACGCATTCAGCAAGAATTTTCCACGACCGGTGACGGCCGCTCCGTCGTCCACGGCCGCACGGCGCTTGTAGAGTTCCTGGCCCTCAGCCTTTGGAGAAAATGGATTTCGCCCGATGCCGGAGAGCCCAAGAATGTTGCGCTCGTGGCTCTCGGAGGATTCGGCCGCCGTTGGCTTTTCCCGTATTCAGATATCGACGTTCTGTTTCTTCATGCCGGCGGAGGCAGCGAGCGCGGTTTGAAGGACCGCATTCGGAGCTTTTCCCAGGAGTTGTGGGATCTCCGTCTGAAGTTGAGTCCCGCCACCCGAACGCTGAGCGAATGTGAGAGATTCGATCCCAACAACGTCGAGTTCGCCATCTCGCTCCTCGATTGCCGCTATCTCGCCGGTGACCGCAGCGTTTTCGCTCGCCTGCACGACCACGTCATTCCCAAGCTCGTGGCGCGCGAGTCACATTCCATCGTCCAGCGCCTCACAGATCTCACTCACAGCCGCTACAACAAGTTTGGCAACACGGTGTTTCACCTCGAACCCAACGTCAAGGATGGTCCCGGAGGACTCCGCGATTACAACCTCGCCTGCTGGCTCGCGCTCATCGCGGCCATCGAGGAAAACAGCCGCTGGCCGGATGAAAAGACCCTGCTGCCGCCTTGGCTTCACGATAAATTCGACGCGGCCCTCGGTTTCCTCACGTCCGCGCGCTGCTTTCTGCACTACCGCCACGGCCGCGACGACAACACGCTCGCCTGGATTGCCCAGGATGAAGCGGCCGATCAGAAAATTGGCGTGTCGGACGCCGCTTCCCTTACGGCCTCAGACTGGATGCGAATCTATTTCAGCCACGCGCGCCTGATTCATCGCGTCGCAGCACAACTTCTCGATGAATTTCCTGCGGCGCGGCCCTCGCTCTACCGCCAATTTCAAAATTTGCGCTCGCGGCTTTCGAACTCGGAGTTTGCGGTGGTTGACGGCCGAATCTTCTTGCAGCGCGAGGATGCGCTTGCCGATCCCGGGCTTCCGCTGCGTCTGTTTCGGTTCATGGCGCGCCACGGCTTGGCCCTCAGCTCGGCCATCGAACACCAGATCGAGGAGGCTTTGCCGGCGCTGGCCGCCGCTCCGCCCCAGGGCGTCGAGCTCTGGCACTATTTGCAGGAAATCTTGATGGGGCCGCATGCGGCGGACGCGCTGCGCGCCATGCACTCGTTGCGCCTGCTCACGCTGCTGCTGCCGGAATTCGAGGTGATCGACTCGCTCGTTATCCGCGACTATTCGCACCGCTTCACCGTCGACGAGCACACCTTCGTCACCATCGAAAACCTTCACGATCTGCGAAAGTCGCCGTCCAAGTGGGACCAGCGTTATGCCGAGATTCTCGACGAACTCGAGCAGCCCGACCTGCTCTACTTGGCTCTGCTGCTGCACGACACGGGAAAAGGGGCGGCGTCGGACGGACATATTCCCGCCAGCCTCGAGATCGCGGGAAACTGCCTCGCGCGCCTCGGGTTGGACGCGCCGGACCGCGAGACGGTCCTCTTTCTGATCGAGCGCCACCTCGAATTGAGCAACGCGCTGCGCCGCGATATCTTCGATCCGGAAACCATTCGCCAGTTCGCCGACAAAATGGGCACGCCCGAGCGCCTGAAGATGCTCTGCCTGCTTACTTACGCAGACATCAAGGCCGTCAACCCGGAGGCTCTCACCCCCTGGAAGGCCGAGAACATCTGGCAGCTCTATATCGGCACTGCGAATCTCATGATGCGCAGCATGGACGAACGGCTGCACGTCGATGTCGATGAAGAGGTGATGACTCACCTCCGCACCCTGGCTCCGGCTGCCGGGAAAAAGCTTGAAAGCTTTCTCGACGGATTGCCGCGTCGCTACCTGCGCACGCAGACCGCCAGCGACGTGATCCGCCACGTGGAGATGGCCAGCCGCCTCAACCAGGATCCCGTGCAGCTCGAGTTGACCCGCGGCCGGCACTGGTACGAGCTCACCCTGGTCACTCCGGACCGCCCCTTCCTTTTCGCCCGGACCGCCGGGGCCCTTGCGGCTTGGGGCATGAATATCGTGAAGGCGGCAGCCTTCTCCAACGCGGCCGGCGTCGTGGTGGACACCTTTTTCTTTACGGACCGCTTTCGGACTCTCGAATTGAACCTGCCCGAATGGGAGCGCTTCAAGAAGAGCATTCACGATGTCTTGCTGGAGAAGGCGGACCTCGATCGCATGCTCCATGACCGGCTGCGCTCGCAGAAGAATGTCGCGCCGAAGGTCAAGATCGAGACGCGCGTGGAAATCGACGATGCCTGCTCGGAGCACAGCACGCTGTTTGAAATCATCACCCAGGACCAGCCGGGCCTTCTCTACCGCATCAGCTCGCAATTCGCCCGGCAGAATTGCAACATCGAGATTGCCCTCATCGAAACTGAGGGCCAGATGGCCATCGACGTCTTTTACCTTACTTCCGGCGGGGCGAAACTCCAGCCCGAACATCAGGAGCGCCTGCGCGCCGCTCTGCTCGAAGAGCTCAAAGCCAAGTGACCGGACGCGCCGCGTCCTGTCCGCTCGCCGCCAATACCCCGAGCCACACGCTCGGTGCGGATCCGAGCCATTGATCGTATCGAAGCCGATTCAGTTGTTCTTGTTGAATTCCTCGATGAACTTCGCCACTTGCGAGCCGGGGCCCACGGGTTCGATGAGAACGACATGGCGGGCGTTCAAGATCATGCGGTCCGGAGCGTGCCACTCCTTGCCCCGGCGCACGAGGACGTTGCTCACGGCCTTTGTCTGGGGGTCAACCCTGTTTTGGATGTAGTACACGTCGGTAAGAATGGGGAAGGGAGTTTCAGGGCCTTGGAGCTTCCCATAGTAAACCTGTCCGTTATCGAGCAGGACTGCCTGATACGGGGTATTGAGCTGAACGCGGTCGTGCGTCACGAGATGGCGCACGGCCAAGCCGCCCACGAATCCTAGCGCAATTCCGACAAGCAGAATCGCAAGACTCTTGAGAGTTGTCATGTCCGCAAGTTCTTCCGAGACAATTTGAGACGGGAGCCTAGCACCGCAGCCAAGCCGCTGACAAGCAAGAACATCGATGGGGGCTCGGGGGTCTGGGTCGGCGGCGGTGGCGCTAGTCCTTCGAAGGAGACGCCAAGGCCGTTGGGTCCGAATGCATAGGCAAACCGAAGCCCGTCGGCGAGGCCCTGCACGTCCACCGTCACGCCTGCGTCTGTCAGTCCAAGGGCAGCCAGAATCAGATCGAAACTATCTCCGTCGGTGGGTTGAAACCCGTTACCAAACACGATGTCTATGACTCCGCCGTCGAACTCCGCAAGGCCAGAGACATCGAGTTGGTCGAATTCACCCGCGCTCGCACCGTCGATTTCCATCAGCAACGTGCCGGAGTGCTGGATGTAGTTTCCTGTGATCGTCATTGTGCCGGTGGCGTCGCCCGGGGTGACCATTCCCCCGTTGTTCACCACGTCGCCGGTGATGAGGCCGCCCTGAGCGTTCAGCGTGCCGGTGGGATTCACGATTACCTGTCCGGCAGCCACTTCTCCCCCCTGCTGCACGTATAGGTCGCCAGCAGCGCTGCTCGAACCAACAGCCACGGTTCCAGCGCCTCCGCCGACTTGCCATGACGAGCCCAGGCCAATAACGTTCACGGTACCCTGTCCCGCCGAACCGCCGATCTGTCCGTTGCCGCTTCGAACCTGTCCGCCATTCTCGACTGTAACCGTGCCTGTCCCCACGTCGCCGACGCTTAGAGCACCGTTCACGTTCAAATTGCCGCCGGTCGTCACATCAATGGAACCCTCGAGGCCTCCAGAGCCCACTACGGCCGACCCGGCCGCCACCTCACCCTGATTCGATATCGTTAGAGTGCCTTTACCTCCGACGCCAACCAAAAGCTGCCCCGAATTCTGCCAAAGAGAGTTGAAATTCGTCACCGTGACGTTGCTCTCGCCGCTGATGCCGGAACCAATCGTGCCGTCCGTGTCGGTTACGTGCCCACCATCCGATATCGTTAGACCGGCATTTCCATTGATGCCGATGGTTAAGTTGCCGGAGTTGTTCCACTGCGAGCCGTCACCTGTCACGGTCACGGAAGAAGCTGCGCCGAAAGGTGGGGCCGTACTCGGTTGCTCCGCTGCTATCACGGCATTTGCGTCATTGACCTGGCCACGATTGGAAATTGTCAGGCTGCCCTTTCCCGACGAACCTACGGTCAAATTGCCGGCATTCTCCCATTTGGCGCCATCGCCGCTCACCGTCACAGTTCCCGTGGACCCGTCCTCTACGCCAACAACCGTGTCTAGGCTTTGAACCAAGCTTGAACTGCTAGCGGCACCTTGAAGGTCGGTCGCGATCGTGAGCGTTCCATTTCCGCTCGCACCAACTTGCAGCGACCCGCCGAGCGTCCAAGTACCGCCGTTCACGATTGCCGTACCTGTGCTGCCTCCTAGTACCCCTATCACTGCAGCGAGATTGCCGCCTCCGGGAGGAACGCCATCGGCTTTCAGCTCACCGAGGTTGTTCACATTCAGAGTGCCGGTGCCCGCGTATCCCACATAGAGAGTGCCGGCATTCTCCCAAGACGAACCTACTCCACCGTTGCCCGCACCGGTAATCGTCATCGTGCCGAACGATCCCGGTTGGTCTCCAATCACCAGTGATTGAATGCCGGAACCACTTCCCCCGTTCTGTATCGTCAGCGTGCCCCGGCCTGTCGAGCCCACTGCGAGATTCTGGGAGGAGCTGCTGCCATCGAGGGTCAACTTGCCTCCCGTGTCGACGATGACGGCGCCTTCATCCGTAACATCGAGCGACCCGATGCCAATCAGATCCGCCGATAGATTGGCCTGGTTCTCGATTATCACCGTGCCGCCGGAAACCTCCAGGCCGTTGGTGATCGTCACCTGGGAACCTGAGTCAGTGACGTCTAACGTACTGGGTATGCCGAAGGTCCCTGTGACGCGGACGGTGCCAAGAGATACGGTGCCCCCTTCCTTGACTACGACATTCGAGGTTCCACCGAACCCCAAACCCGGGATGGGAGAGCCCACAAGCAGTTCAGTGTCTCCTTGGCTGTTGATGGAGGCGTGGTTTTGAACAGTCAGGGTTGCACTGCCGAAGCCCAGCAGGTCGATCCCATTGTTACTCAGATTGATTGCCGTTCCCGCGCCATCGAGCGTGAGCGAACTCGCACCTTGAGGCGAACTCATCGTCAACAGTCCAAAATTCAAATTGAGCTGCGAGGCTCCTTGCAGGGTCATGGAGCCGGATCCGATCGTGACTCCGCTTGTATCCACCGGTATGTTGATAACAGAGTTCTGATCGACCGCGAGCGTTCCGCCCAGTTCGATGTTGAGACCCCCAGTGACCGTTGAGTGCGTGATGGAGCTTTGCTGCGTAAGTACGAGCGATGTGGTCCCCAAGCCCGAACCGCCGTTAATGATGCTATTGGACGCGGTAAGTTGCCCCTCCAGGCCGAGGGAATCCAACTGGCTGTTGGAAAGGGAGGCGGAGTTGTTAACAGAAACCGGGGCCGAGATCGACGAATCGGCCATCACGAGCGTCACAACCAGGACACCAGGTGCGTTCATCGAGGCCCCATTGTCCATCTGCAGCGTCCCGAGAGAGACGCCGAGCCCAGCCGGGCTCGCTGTAAGCGATGTCCCGCTCATGTTCAAAGTTCCGGTTCCCAAGAGCGAGTTCACCGAGACCGAGATGTCCAAAGTGACGTCTCCGTTGTTGAGGTACGCTATTACATTGCCGCTCGGCACGCACTGGCAGTCCCAGTTTGTGCCCGTGCTCCAGTTGCCAGCGCCGACAGCCCAGCTAGCCGACGACTGTGCGCGAAGCGGTGGGCCGAGATGTAAACCGAAGAGCAAGGAGAAGACGGCGGTGACTCGCAAGCTGAAGCGAGCATGGCGCGGCAGGGACACGGAAGTGCCTCCTTACATCAGGCGTGCACGTCGTCACACGGAGCCTAGTAAGTCTCTAGCGCAAAGGCACACCCGCGCGCACTACCCCGCCCGCCCCGCAGCAATTCATCCTCCACAAGACGGCGCTCTAAATGCCCCGGAATCAGCGGGCTTCGTCGATTTCGGCGGTGCAGTACGCAAAAGTTTGCGGAGAAAATGCAAAGCACCCTCCAGAACCGGTTTAGCAGGACTCAAGGGCTTTGCCCAGAAATCCCGTGCGCCATTACGCCGTTCAACGTCGCAAGAGTGCGGACGAGAACAAACGCGTGAAGGTTGAAAACGGGACTCTGGAATGAAAACGTACGGTTATTTCTTGGTCCCTTCGACGGATTCTCGCATCCAATTTCCTTAGAGATAGGGCACAATCGTTCGAAAAATTGCCTGGGAGTTGCCATGCTGATCAAACGCCGCCCGGATTTGACCTATGCCGATGTCACGCCGAAGCGTCTCTATATGGGTCGGCGGAATTTCCTGCTGGGGCTTTTGGCCACGGGGGCGGCCGTCGAAGGCTGGAAATATCTCCCGCGGCTTGTTTCGGCCGCCGGCACCGGCTCGGTTCCAGTGCCACTGCACGGACTCAAGAAATGGCCGGGAAGCACCACCGAGCCCGAGACACCCATCGATAAGACGACCCATTACAATAACTTTTACGAGTTCGGCACGGACAAGAGCGACCCTGCCAACAACGCCAAGAATTTTCAAACCTCCCCTTGGAGCGTTTCCGTGGAAGGGGAAGTCGCCAAGCCGCGCAAGTTCACCATGGACGAAATCTTGAAACTGGTGGCGCTCGAGGAGCGCATCTACCGTCATCGCTGCGTTGAAGCCTGGTCCATCGTCGTGCCCTGGATTGGGTACTCCTTCAGCGCCTTGGCCAAGCTAGTAGAGCCGACACCGAAGGCCCGATACGTCGCCTTTCAGAGCTATTACGATCCCAGGCAGATGCCCTGGGGAGCGAGTTCAGGCATCCAGCTACCCTACGTGGAAGGCCTGCGCATCGACGAGGCCATGCACCCGCTGGCTCTTCTCTGCGTGGGCATGTACGGCGAGACGCTGCCGAATCAGGACGGGGCCCCGGTGCGCATGGTGATTCCCTGGAAGTACGGATTCAAGAGTATCAAGTCACTGGTGAAGATTCGCTTTGTCAAGAACCAGCCGCCGACCACCTGGAACCTCTACGCCCCCAATGAATATGGCTTTTATTCGAACGTGAATCCCCAGGTCGATCATCCGCGCTGGAGCCAGGCGACCGAGCGTCGCATAGGGCCTGGGTTCGGCTTGTTCAATCGCCGGATCAAGACCTTGATGTTCAATGGCTACGCCGATCAGGTCGCAAGCCTTTATAGCGGCATGGACCTGCGCAAGAATTTCTGAACGAGACGTTTTGCGTGAACTCAATCCTGACGAGCAAATGGACGAAAGCGGCGCTCTTTCTGCTCTGCCTCTTGCCGCTTGCCGATCTCGTTTGGCGCGGATTCAACTATGACCTCTCGGCAGATCCTGTCAAATACATCACCCACCGAACGGGCGACTGGACCCTGCGTTTCCTGGTCGTCACGCTAGCTATCAGCCCTCTGCGGAAAATCTTGCGCCTTCCACAACTCATCCGATTTCGCCGCATGTTCGGGCTTTTCGCGTTCTTTTACGTCTGCCTGCACTTCACCACGTGGATTTGGCTCGATCACTATTTCGTTTGGAGCGCCATGTGGAAAGACGTCCTCAAGCGGCCGTTTATCACCGTGGGCTTCACCGGATTCGTGCTCCTGATTCCCTTGGCCATCACTTCGACCTCCGGGTGGATTCGCCGCCTCGGTGGCAGGCGCTGGCAGTGGTTGCATCGGGCGATCTATCTGACCGCAGTCGCCGGCGTGATCCATTTTCATTGGCTCGTCAAGTCCGATGTTCGCAGGCCGCTGCGATACGCGTTTTTTGTGGGAATCCTGCTTGCTTGGAGACTCGGGGCGTGGTTGATGGAACGTCGCCGATCCGCTGCGCGCGCGGCCACCCGCCCAGAGCGCAGTCCCGCCGAATCCGCCTAGCGACGTGCGCAGAGGCGCGCGGCGAAACCGAAGCGAGTGACCCATCTTTGGGCACCTTGCACACGAACAACCTCTTGCATTGGACTCTGGCTGAGCTACTATGGGAGCGCACGACGACCCGCCGGTCGTGCCTCTAAGAAGGAAGGGGCCATGCGTGAACGAGCGAGCGGGTCAACTGCGGGCTGCTACTGGGGCGGGCTGTCACTTCTTCGGAGGCTCCCCTCGATCCACCGGTCGGGACTCACCCATTCCGCGTCTAATCGCCATATTCACGAATTAGAAACTACCGTAAGCGACTGCAATCAGAATCAAAGGACCGGACCCCTTTCCAATCGCCAAGGTCTGAGCGATCCCTTTCCAGGAACTCTGGCACCGAAATCCGCCCTCACCTCGACGCTCCTCCTCGCGGCGCTGTTCTCACTAGGGCTCGGGGGTTGCGCGAGTGGAACTCCTGGGAATGATCCGGGCGGAACGGTCGCTCCGACGATCACTTCACATCCTTCCAATCAGACGGTGACGGCGGGCCAGACGGCGACGTTCACGGTGGTTGCTACGGGGACCGCGCCGCTGAGCTACCAGTGGCAAAAGGGCACGACAAATATCTCCGGGGCCACTTCCGCAAGCTACACCACGCCAGCGACTACAACATCCGATAGTGGGTCAACCTTTCGCGTTGTCGTGAGCAATTCTGCCGGCAGCGTGACGAGCAATGCGGCCACTCTCACGGTCACTGCCGCCGCCGAAGCTCCTTCGATTACGACTCAGCCGGCGAATCAGACGGTGGCGGCAGGCCAGACGGCGACGTTCAC
>DATLWP010000225.1:0-6148 GCA_035576265.1 Candidatus Polarisedimenticolia bacterium | reverse complement strand
CGATCTCCATCGACGCGGCTCTCGGCGTGGGCGGATTTCCTCGCGGTCGCGTCATCGAAGTCTACGGCCCGGAATCCGGCGGCAAGACCACGCTTACTCTGCACGTGATCGCCGAAGCGCAGAGGCTCGGCGGACAGGCGGCCTTCATCGATGCCGAGCACGCCCTCGATCCCAATTACGCGCGAAAGCTCGGCGTGGATGTGGACAACCTGCTCGTCTCGCAGCCGGACAATGGCGAACAGGCCCTTGAAATTGCCGAAGCGCTGATTCGCTCGAATGCCGTGGACGTGGTCGTGGTCGACTCCGTCGCCGCGCTCGTGCCCAGGGCCGAGCTCGAGGGCGACATGGGCGAGCCGCAGATGGGCTTGCAGGCGCGCCTCATGTCGCAGGCGCTGCGCAAGCTCACCGCCATCGTCTCGAAATCGAAGACCTGCCTCATCTTCATCAATCAGATCCGCGAAAAGATCGGCGTGATGTTCGGCAACCCGGAAACCACCACCGGCGGCCGCGCACTGAAGTTCTACTCGTCGATTCGCGTCGATATTCGCCGCATCCAGTCCATCAAGGAAGGCGATCGCGTGGTCGGCTCGCGCACCCGCGCGAAAGTGGTGAAGAATAAAGTCGCCGCGCCCTTCCGCGAAGCGGAATTCGACATCATCTATGGCGAAGGCGTTTCCAAGGAAGGCGACCTGCTCGATCTCGGCGTCACGAAGGGTCTGCTCGAAAAATCCGGCACCTGGATTTCTTACAAGGGCGAACGCCTCGGACAGGGCCGCGAAAATGCTCGCGTTTTTTTGAAAGAGCACGCCGATATCCGCGACAAGATCGAGCACGACTTGCGCAAAGCTCTCGGCATCGCTGCCCATGCGCCCGCCGAAGCGGAGAAGCCGGTGGCGAAAGCGGCCGCCGCAGCAGGGCAAGGCCGCGCCGCTCGCTAGCAGCGCCGGGAGAATGGGAGGAGGGAATCGATGACGCCAGCCGAACGCGACCGGGCGAGGGATTACCTTCATAAGACCAGCGAAAATTTGCTCGGCGCCACACGCGGTCTTTCACAAAGCCAGCTCGCATTCAGGCCGGCGCCGGACCGGTGGTCCATCGCCCAATGTCTCGAGCATATTATTGTGGTCGAGAATTTCGTCCATGACCGGATTGTTGACGCGCTGCGGCAACCGGCCGATTCTTCCAAGCGCAGCGCATACGAAGGCAAGGACGAAGCCCTTATCGAAAGGATCGTCGGTCGTGTGGAACGCGCACAGGCCCCGGAAATCGTTCATCCTGCTGGCCGCTGGCCGCACGACCGGCTTCTCCCGGAATTCAGGGCAGCCCGAGGTCGCTCCTTAGATCTCGTTGCTAAGACGACCGCTCAACCGCGTCAGTGTTTCTTTCCGCACCCGGTGTTTGGGCCGCTCGACTGCTACCAGTGGATGCTCCTGATCGGCGCGCATGGCGACCGCCACCGCATCCAGATCGAGGAAGTGGCCGCCTCGCCGGGCTTTCCAAGCGCCGCGCAGGGCAGGGCCACGTCCTAGGCTGGCGGTTCGCTATTTCGCGAGCCTCGCGCTTTCTCTCGACGCCCTGCCGCTGCCAGGTACTGCGCGCCTGTCCGCACGGCCAGTTGCGCGGGCCCGCTGTCAGCCTGGAAAATGAGAACGGCTTTTTGGTTGCGCAGGGCCATCCCGTTTCCTTAAACTGACTGGCGGCAATCATTTAGGCGCGGTATCCCGGGGCGAATCATTCTATGCGGCGAAATGCAATCCTTACACAAGCCATAGCGGTCTTTTGCCTGTTTCTGGTCGGGGGCGCGGAAATGGCCTCCGGCGCGGCGCGGTCCCGCCACCCCCGCCGTCATCATCGGCGCGTCGTCCCACGCGTCAACCCGGCCAAGGATGACGTCACGCAGTACGACGACCCGGTGGTCCGCCAGATTGCCGTGGATGCGCTCGGTTACGAGCGGGGTTCCGTCGTGGCGGTTGATCCCACGAACGGCCGCATACTCGCGGTCGTCAATCAGCAGATGGCGTTCTCGGCAGCTTTCGAGCCTTGCTCGACGATCAAGCCTTTCATCGCTCTCGGAGCACTCCAGGAAGGTGTCATCACCCGCGACACGATGATTCGCGTCGGCAGGCGCCGCTACATGGACCTGACCGAGGCCATGGCACATTCAAACAATAAGTTTTTTGAAGAGGTCGGCACGCGTCTCGGATTCGACCGCGTGATCAAATACGATCGGCTCCTCGGGCTCGGCCAGCGCGTGGGCTACAACATTCCGGAAGAAAAGCCCGGCTCGTTGCCGTCTTCGCCGCCGCCCTATGGCGGGGTGGCACGCATGTCGAGCTTCGGCGAGGGTATTCGCATCACGCCATTCCAGCTTGCTTCACTTGCGGGAACGCTGGCGAACGGCGGCACGCAGTATTACTTGCAATATCCGCGGACCGAAGAAGATCTCCGCGATTTTCAGCCACGTATCCGGCAGCGCCTCGATATCGCGCCGCTGCTCCCCGATCTGCGCCAAGGCATGCTCGCAGCAGTTCTCTACGGCACAGCGAAAAGAAGCTACGACTCCTATGGGGAACAGCCCCTCGGCAAGACGGGAACCTGCAATGACGAAGGTGTGGGCGGAAGACTCGGATGGTTCGTTTCGTATGCCGACCAGGCGCATCCGAAGATCGTGCTCGTCGTGCTGCTGCACGGCCGCAGCCGGATCATCAGCGGCCCGCATGCATCGGCGATTGCGGGACGCATCTACCGCGGCTTGTACCAGCGCAATTACTTCGCTGAGACGAGCGCAGCTGACGACTCGGAATACGCTGCCTCCACCGAAGCTGCCCACTAGAAGCCCTCACACCTGTCGCATCGTTTCGCAAAGTCTGGCGCACTCTGCTGCGCTGCCGGTGCTCGCCTGGCGCAAGGCTGCCCCCCAACGATTCGTTTCGATGAAATCTATCCGCCGAACGTAAGACGCCGAAAGGCTCTTGCCCGCGATGGGCGGCGCGGTGTATACGACTCTCGCACGAACACCGAAACCGCAGGGTCCGCGCCGACGTGTACACGCGGATGGAGTCTTCGAACGCAAAGAGGGTCGAGTGAAAACACCGCCTAGGGAGGCAATCACATGAGGCATCGTCTGGTGGCGTTTCTATGTTTGGCTGCGCTGAGCGCGTTTACGTTTCTGGCGAAGCCTGTTGGTGCCCAGCAATCTTGCGAAAAGCTGATGTCTCTGAAAATTCCGAACGCGACGATCGTGTCGGCGACTGCTATCAACCCTCCGCCGGACCTGGAGATACCCATTCCGGCCTCCCCGATGGGGCCGGCCACGACGCTAAAAATCTCATCGGCGTTTTGCCGCGTCGTTGCTTTCAGCACGCCGACGAGCGACTCGCATATCGCTTTTGAAGTATGGCTGCCTCCGGCGGCGAAGTGGAACGGAAAATTCGAAGGCGTCGGAAACGGTGGCTTCATAGGACAAATCACGTACCGGGCGCTTGCCACCGGTTTGCGGCGCGGCTACGCCGTCGCCGGGAGTGACACCGGGCACGCCAGCGGCAACGACGAAAGCTGGGCGCTGGGGCATCCGGAAAAACTGATTGACTGGTCCTATCGCGCGGTCCACGAGGTGACTGTGGATTCGAAACTGATCATTCAGGCGTTCTATGGTTCGAGCGCGAAACTCGCCTACTGGGATGGGTGCTCGACGGGCGGCAAGCAGGGCCTCACCGAAGCGCAACGCTATCCGAACGATTTCGACGGAATCGTGGCTGGCGCGCCCGCCAACTACATAACTCACCTGCAAGCAGGCTCGGAATACATCAGTTGGGTCGCGCTCAAGGGCGGACTCCATGCGCCCGGTTACATTCCGGAGAGCAAGCTCGCAGTGATCCACGAGGCCGCGCTCGCGGCGTGCGATGCGAAGGACGGCGTGCGAGACGGAGTCATCACCGATCCACGGCGCTGCCATTTTGCTCCGAAGACAATTCAGTGTTCCGGGGCGGACACACCGGATTGCCTTACCTCGCCGCAAGTGCAGACGGTGGAGCAAATCTATGCCGGGGCGAGATTCGCCGATGGAAGGCAGATTTTTCCGGGCTTCGAAGTGGGCAGCGAAAAGGGCTGGGGCGGGATGACATCCGGTCCAAAACCTTTCAGCATCGGCACGGGATTCTTCAAGTACATGGTATTCGGCGATCCCAAATGGGACTTCCGCACGTTCAACGTGGACCGGGACACGCGCCTGGCCGATCAGCGCCTCGGGAAGATCGTGAACGCGATCGACCCGAATCTCAAATCGTTCGAGGCGCACGGCGGGAAGATCGTCATGTACCACGGGTGGGCCGATCAGGCAATCGCTCCGGGAAACAGCATCAACTATTACAACAGCGTCGTCGGCGCGATGGGCGGCGCGGAAAAGACGCAGGAGTTTCTGCGTCTGTTCATGGCGCCGGGTATGGGACATTGCCAGGGAGGTGACGGTCCCGATACCTTCGATTCGCTCGGCGCGCTCGAACAATGGCGCGAGCACGGCACGCCGCCGGCGAAAATCATCGCTTCGCACTCGACCAACGGCACGGTGAAAGTCACGCGGCCTCTGTGTCCCTACCCTCAGGTTGCCATCTACAAGGGAACAGGGAGCACGCACGATGCGGCGAATTTCGTGTGCGGCAACCCGACGTGGTGAGACACGCGATGCGACCTGCCAGGCGGGCACCGCTTAGCTGCTGGAAGCGGACGTCTTGGATTTCAGGCCGAGCAGCTCGATCGCGTTTTCCTTCAGGATCAACGGGCGCACTTCGTCCTTGATGGCGATCTTCGCGAAATCGGCCAACCAGCGGTCCGGCGTGATCAGCGGATAATCCGATCCGAAAAGCACCTTGTGCTTGAGACGCGAATTTGCGTACTGCACGAGCGTCGGCGAAAAATATTTGGGCGACCAACCTGAAAGATCGATGTAGACCTGCGGCTTGTGCATGCAAATGGAAATGGCCTCATCCTGCCATGGAAACGACGGATGGGCCATGACGATGGGCATGTTCGGAAAGTCGACCGCGACGTCGTCGATATGCATCGGATTGCCGTACTTCAGCCGGATTCCACCGCCGCCCGGCATTCCGGTGCCCATTCCGCTGTGTCCCGTGTGAAAGATCACCGGCAGGCGCGCTTCCTCGATCACCTCATAGAGCGGGTACACCATCGGATCATTCGGAAAAAACTGCTGAATGGGCGGATGGAGCTTGAATCCGCGGATTTTGCCAGTGGCAACGAGCCGGCGCGCTTCGCGGACGGCTTCGGGCCCGCGCGTCGGATCGATGCTGGCGAAGGCGATCATGATGTCGGGATTTTCGGCGGCCAATTCGGCAACGGCGTCGTTGGAAATCTGGGGCCTGCCCGAAAGTCGTTCATCGACCGTAAAAATCACGCAGGCGATATTTCGCGAGCGGAAATACTCCACCATCGCCTTACGGCTTCGGGGCGCGCCCTCGCCGAAATATTTCTTCGCGGCTTCGTCCGCGGCGGTCTCCTTTCCTTCGTGCTCGATGTGCACGTGCATGTCGATCGCGGCGAGGCGATTCACATCCATAGGCTTGCCATTGGCCATTCCCGGCACCCCGTTTCGATTGTGATGGAACAACAGAGATGATGCAGCTACACATGGGATTATCGGTTGTTTCGAGGGATTCCTCAACCATCGGCGTGCAGCGCCGTTTTTCGCGCTGCCCTGCTCATGAGAGAATTGAGAGCTCGCAGCAGTGTGTCGTAACTGGAACCGAGCTCCAGGCGTACATCCGTGCGGGGACGGACGGTTGGGAGTAGCGTCGTAGTCGGGGCCATATATCCGTGGCAACAGAGGGCGACAACACGCATCGATTGTGGAAATTCCTGACGAAACCTCAAGGAATCTGGTTATTCCTTGTCGCCGCTCTGAGTGTGCTCCTTTTGGCCGGATGGCTGCGCCGCTTCCCGACGGTTCCCAATCGTTTGCTGTATGGGGAACTTCAGTTCACGAGCGGGATACTCGCCTTCACTTTTGCGGCCACCGCATTGGTGAGGTTCCGAGGAACACGCGACCGCCTCCCCCTGATGCTGGCCAGCGGATTTCTGATCGTCGGCGCTACCTTGGCCAGTTCCAGCCTGGTCGCCCTGGGCGTCGCGCAAC
>DATLWP010000224.1:0-1760 GCA_035576265.1 Candidatus Polarisedimenticolia bacterium | reverse complement strand
GAGGCGCCGACGCGCGCCGTGTGAACGGGGGACGTGACCTCAGCAATCGGCCGGGGCGGTGACGCGGATGTCGCGTCGCCGCCCCTCCGGCCGCCCGAGGCGCCCGTCACGCGGCTGCCCTTGAACTCGACCCGCACGCCGTCAAGCTCGCGGCCGCCGTGGACCGCCGGGAAGGTGAAGCACACCACGCCCTCGGTCGCGTCCTCGATCGGCCCGGTGAAGACCTCGCCGTCCGGGAAGTTCATGCGGCCATAGGAGAATCAACGTGCGTTCTGGCCGCCCCCCCGAGTGGCCGGGTGCACCCCGAGACCGTTTATCGTGACAACTTCCGCTCGAACCGGGCGCTCCTTCGTCCCGTGGGGGTCGCGCTCGAAAGTAAGCATGAACATGGCCGATCATGCCCACAAACGTCCCTCAGAATTCGCGCAATAGCCGTATTGGCGCCGTCCTTGAACACGTACACAAATAAGAATCATCATCTCAAAATAAGCTCACGAACGTATTCGGTGCCCAGAACCTTCCGGTATTCATTTCGGCCCACCCTGGCCTTGTTCTGAAACTCGGTGCTACCGATCACTTTCTTGGCCACTTCTTCTTGCTCGACGCGTTTGTCCAAAGCAGCGGCCCCGTCCTTGAAAGTGATCATGAGAATCATATTGGGCTGATCCGGTGTTTTTGGAGTGGCCCTGACGACCTTGTAATCGATGATCAGGCCGGCTTTCTTCATGGCTTCCATGGTCGGCTTCCATGTCGAGTTCAGCCAATCGACGTATTCTTCAAAACGCCCGTACTCAACTCGAATGTAGTCCAACTCAGTGACTGGGCCATCGGTATACTGGCGCACATCCTGGGCACGTGCATCAAGAGAAACTGCGGAAATTGCGAGACACATGGATAGGACAATGATCTTGATCATTTTCTACGCTCACCTCTTGCGATAAATCTCTGGTCGGCTAACGCCCGGTAGCACCCGCCGGACAGTTGTTCGAGCCCTACAACAGCAATTGCTAGCTGGATCCGAACCGGCGGAGGACACCTCTCCAAAGCGGCTCTACCAGTTTGTTATCGGCGGACGCACCTCCTTCCACCGTTGCTGGCGCCAGTGAGCCGCCACGCGCCGGCCAGCGGCGGGTCGGCTGCGTGCAGTGTGATTGCGATGAGAAACGTCATGACGGCGAAGATCTGTCTTCGCATGGATGCTCACCCGCAAACTCGACTACATGAGCAGCGCGCCGCCGTCGATGGGCAGCACGGAGCCTGTGAGAAAGGGGTTGGTCAGGGCGAAGAGGACCGCGTTGGCCTGCTCGGCCGGCACGCCTACGCGTTTGGCCGGAGCTCGGAGCGCGAAGTCGGCGAACATCCGTTCACGTCCCTCCGGCGTGAGTCGCCACCAGAATGGACCGGAATCGACGATGCCGGGGGAGATCGCGTTCACGCGCACCGGTCCCAGCTCGAGGGCCATCGCCTTCACGAACCCCTCCAGGCCGCAGTTCACCATGCTGGTGATGGAGCTCTTCGGCGCGGGCCGCGTGCCGCGAATGCCCGAGAAGAACGTGAACGAGCCGTCCGCGGCAATGCGAGGAGCACCGTGCTTCACCAGGAAAATCGGCGCCCATAGCTTCGCCTCCATCGCCGTGCGGATGTCGTCCGCGCGCAGCTCGACGATCGGTCCGGACACGCCGGCACCGATCGTGCTGACGAGATGATCGAACGAGCCAATCGACTCGAAAAACGCCTGGACATCTTCCTCGCGTGAGGCG
>DATLWP010000223.1:0-6733 GCA_035576265.1 Candidatus Polarisedimenticolia bacterium | reverse complement strand
TTCACGCTGATCGAAGCGGATTTGCGCACCGGGCGCACCCATCAGATCCGCGTCCACTTTTCGGCGCTCGGGTGCCCTGTGGTGGGCGACACCCTTTACGGCGCACCGCGCCAGGAGCGTGTGGGCTCAGAGTTTCTGCCGCCGCTCGACAGAAACTTTCTTCACGCCGCGCGCGTCGCGTTCGTCCATCCGCGAACCGCTCGGCGCATCGAGGTTCGCGCGCCGCTGCCGCCCGAGCTGGCGAATTATCTGGAGGCTCTCGGCCGCGCCGCCAAAGCAGATCCACTGCCGATTGACGCTGTGCTGCGGGAGTTCCTATAATCGTTGTTGTGAGACTCCCTGTCGGGAAAACTTCCCCCGCAGCTCGGGCACGAACTCTCTTTGTGCTGGTCGCTCTGCTTGCGTTCTGGGGAAGCCACGCGCGGGCGCAGCAGTCGTCCGGTGCCTCGCAGGCCGGCGCTTCTCAAAATCCTCCGCCGCAAGCCCAAGCGCCTCCGATTAAGGTCACCACCGGCCTGGTGCACCTCATTGTTACGGTCACGGACCGCAAGCATAACTTCGTCACCGACCTCGATCGGCGCGACTTCAAAGTCCTCGAGAACGGCGCGCCACAGGACATTCAATTCTTCGGCCGCCAGACAGACCTGCCGCTGCGGATCGCGCTGCTGCTCGACACGTCCAACAGCATTCGCCCCCGCCTCGAATTCGAAAAGGAAGCGGCCATCGATTTCCTGGACAAGGTCATCCGTCGCGACAAGGACCTGGCTTTTCTCATGACGTTTGACAACGAGCCGCAGGTTATCCAGGACTACACCAGCAGCCTCAGCCTTCTCACCACCGCCATCCGCGAACAGCGCGCTGGCGGGGGCACCGCCCTGAACGACGCCATTTGCATGGCCTCGGAAAAACTGACTCATCCTCCGCTCCCGAAGGGACCGGATACCGATGTTCGTCGGGTGGTCGTGGTGATCAGCGATGGGGCAGACAACTTAAGCGAACGCGCGCTCAGTGACGCGATCGATGCTTCGATTCGCTCTGAGGCTGCTGTCTTCGCCGTGAGCACGAACACCGACTGGCTGTCGATCGACGATCCCAACGCGCCGAAGAAATATCATATGGGCCGGGGCGATAAGGTCTTGAGGGAGTTCGCGGATCAGACTGGTGGCCGGGCCTATTTCCCCTACAGCGCCGATGACCTCGCCCAATCATTCATGGACATTGGGGTCGAGCTGCGCAGCCAATATTTCATCGCCTATTCACCCACGATGCCCCCGAATGGCCGGTACCGAAAAATCGAGGTGAGGACCGACCGCAAGGGCCTTGCCGTTCGCACGCGCAAGGGTTATTACGCCGTCCCTCTGGCCGGTGCAACTGAGGGAAGGTAGCCCAATCGCACTTTCACATTTCAAACTCTCCGTCCAATGCGCGATGAAGTGGGAACGCCGTTCTTACGCAGCGTGAAGGTGAATTCAAGCGGAGCCCGTTGTAGCTTTCGCAGATTCAGTTATCGAAGAGGGGCGTAATAACCCTTGCGCGCGAGAACTCTTGTATCTCCGCGCGACACTTCGACCTTGATCTTTCGGAACGTGCCGTCGCGCTTCGTGTTGGTGGGGTAGTAGCCGAGCGCGTACTGCGACCTCAATTCTTCGGAGATCGCATCGAACGCTTTATTCAAGGTTTTCTGATTGTGCACATTGATCACGCGTCCTCCCGTATCTCCCGCCATCTTCGAAGCAACTCCGGGGCCGTACCCTTCGGTCGCCGAGTAATCCGTGATCAGCAGCACGTGGATTACCGCATCGGCGCGCTGCGCCGCTTCGATGGCGTCCTGTTCGCTCATTTGGCTGCCGGTGTCCTCCGCGTCCGTTAACAGAATCACGGCCTTCCGTCCCGCTTCGGTCGCGAGTTCGTCGTGGCAGGCGAGATAGACGGCGTCATAAAGATTCGTTCCTCCCCCTTTTTGCGGAATCGTCCCCGGCGTGATCACGGGCCCGGCGGCGTTGATCTCTGCGCGGCGGATGGCGCGCTCCAGGACGGACGTGTCTTCGGTGAAATCCGCCAGCAGGTTCACGTCCGTATCGAAGCTGATGACGATCCCTTCGTCCTTTTTCCGCATCACTTGCTGCACGAAGCGCGAAGCCGCGTCCTGTTCGGCTCCCAGAATATTCGCCATGCTGCCGCTCGTGTCGATCAGCAAGGCCAGCGTGATCGGCAGGTCCGCTTCTTTTTTGAAATAGGCGATTTTCTGCTCTACGCCATCCTCGTAGATCTTGAAGTCGTCCTTGGTCATGTTGGAGAGGATGGCTTTGTGCTTGTCGCGGACCGTGGCGAAGACGTTCACGATCGCGGTCTGGACCTGGAGCGGCTGCTGCAGCTGGGGCGGTTGCTGTTGTTGCGTCGCTTGAACCGGGCCCCTCGCCCCGGGCAACATTGGCCCTTGCTGTGTACTCTGCCGCGCAGTGCCCGGCGCCGCGCCCGCGCGCGATGCGATTCCGCCGACGGCGAAATACCCCGCCAGAGCCAGACTCAGAATACTCACCGCGGTGCTGGACAGGCGCATTGTATAATCTCCCTAGGACTGCTCAGTTTCGTACGATGCGCTGGACGCGCCGCCGGATGTTCGGTCGTCGTTGCAGGCATCGACAGATGCAGGAATTGCCGGCGTTGCCTGCGGGCGAGAAACGAGACACTCCGATGACGCGAAAGATCTTCTTGCTCGGCCTGGTCCTGGTTCTCGGCATTCCCGTTGGCGCCCCGGCGCAGACCCCGCAAGCGCCGGTCACGCAGGCTGGTCCGCCGCAACAGACTGCTCCGCCCGGCAATCAGGAACGCGCGCGCATCGTCGTGCGGACCAACACGGTGATCGTTCCCGTGACGGTTAAAGACAGCGGCGGCCGCCTGATCGGCGATCTCCGCAGGGACGAGTTTCGCATCTTCGCCGACGGGATCGAGCAGCAGATTGCCTATTTCAGCGCCGATCCGGTTCCGCTCTCCGCTGTCGTCCTGATCGACAACGATCTCCCCAAGGGGGCCGCCAAGCAGGTGCAGAAAAGTCTCGCCGCCGTCGCGGCCGGCTTTGGTCCGCTTGATGAGGTGGCTGTGGTCAAATACGATCAGTTTTCCGAGGTCGTTTCGGACTTCTCCTATAACAACGACCAGCTCTTCACCCAGCTCAAGCGCCTCGAGATCGCTTCGCATTCTACCTTGACCATCGCCGATCCGACCACGGCCGGGCCCACCGTGAACGGCCAGCGTTTGCCCGACGGCACCGGAATCCCGCTGCACGGCTCGCAGCGCTACAAGAATACCAACGCGCTCAACGACGCCCTTTATGCCGCCGGCCAGATGTTGAAGGGCCGCGGGCGCGACCGCCGCAAGATCATCTTCCTGGTCACGGACGGGAGCAATTCCAAGCAGAACGAGCACACCTTCGACGAGACGCTGCGCTCCCTGCTTTTCGCGGACGTTTCGGTGTACTCCATTTCCGTCACCCGCACCGTTCCGATAGGCCGGTCCCTGCTTCAGCATTCGGCTTCGGAGATCGAGAAGTACGCCACCGACACCGGAGGAGACACGTTCTTCGCCTCGAAACAGCGCGATCTCGAGCGCATGTATTCCGACGTCACCGAGCAGGCGCGCAACCAATATACGCTTGCTTTCTCGCCGCAGGATATTAAGAAGGGCGAGGACTATCATTCGATCGAGGTCCGCATACGTCGCCCGGATCTCGACGTGACGGCGCGCCAAGGCTACTACCAGAGCGCCATGACCGTAGGCCGATAGTGCGCGAAATGTTTTCGCGGTGAGAACGCGCGCAGGAGTTTTTCTGCTTGACTTCATTCGCGGCGGCCTTTATAGATAAGCGAAGCGAGCGTAGCGCGATTGGAAATCTTGGCGCGCTCTCTCGCGGGGAGAAAGTTCCACTGTAGTTCATGCGCGGAACCACTCCGGGCTTCGCGTCGGAACGAAGCCTCTGAGGAAGATCAAGCGGGGCATCCTTCACGAATGCCCCGCTTTTGTTTTTCCCGCCTAATTTCGTTCGCTGCCACTGCGACGTCCGCGCGGCACACCCTGCTAGGATTGTGCTGCGGCAGGCTGGATGGAAAGCAGGTGTTCGTGCGCCGGACACAGCGGCTTGAAATCGCAATAGCCGCACCAAAAGCCGGGCTTCGCGGAAAACTCCTCGGCGCGGATCTGGTCGGCCACTTCTGCGATCTTCTGTTTCGTGGCCGCGAGCGCCTTGGCATCGCGCGTCGTAGCCACCGGCTCGTTGGTCATCAGGTTGTAGAAGACAAGCCGCTTGGGCGCCAGGTCAAACACCTCTCGCGCCGCAAGCGCATAAACGCTGAGCTGTAGATCGTCTTTTGCCTTCTTTTCGTCCTTCGGTTTTCCGGTTTTGTAGTCCACGATCTCGACCGCATTTTTTTCGATGCGATTCACCTGGTCCATCCGTCCAGTGACGATCACGTTGTGCTCGAGCGGCAGCTCAAAGGCCTTCTCCTGATAGAGCACGTCGGCCGGCGCCGCCGAATAACTTCTCCAAAACGCTTCCAATTGCTTGCGTCCTTCCTTGCGGTATTCCTGCTCCTGGTAGTCGTCCGGGAATCCCGCCGAGAACCATTCGCGCTCGTAGATCGCCAGAACTTCCTCGAGCGGTACCTTGCCCCGCTTGCTCATCTCGCCGACGAATTCCTTGACGGTCGTGTGCATCACGCTGCCAAACGTGGTCTGCGCATGCGGCCCGCCGCGAATGTTCCAGACGTGCTGGAACATATATTTCATCGGGCAGCGCTCGTACGCGTCGATCGCGGAAGCGCTCAATTGCAGGGGTTCCGGCCGCGGCGGATGGAAGGCCTTCGCCCATAATGCGACGCGGGAATACGCCCGCGAATTTTCCTTCGCCGGTCCGAAAAGTTGAGGCGCTTCTGCGGAAGAAGGCGCCGAGCCGATGACTTCTTTTGCGGGCGGCACTTCGACCTTCGGCGCGATTTGCACGATGTCCGATCTCTGGATTTTCGGATTCATCAAGAAATCGTCGAGGAAGGGCGACGGCTTCTTTCGCCGGTTGACAATGGTCGACAGAGTCAGGTGCTGCCGCGCTCGCGTCAGCGCCACGTAGAACAGCCGGCGCTCCTCCTGAATCTGAAAATCCCCTTTGGGCCGCTCTTCCTTCATCAGCTCCGGCGGAAATTCGAACACCACTTTTCTCTGGCCGGAAGGGAAATCGTTCTTCGAGAGCCGAAGGATGAAGACGTGCGGAAACTCCAGTCCCTTCGCCCCGTGCACAGTCATGAGTTGCACCGCGTCGTCCGACAACTCTTCTTCCAAATGAATGTCGCCGCCCGCTTCGTGGAAAAAGGAAAGGTACTCGAGAAAGTGGCGCAGTTGCTTCTCGTCGCTTTTCTTCTCCCATTCCTTCACGAACTGCACGAAGCGCTCGAGATGGCGCCGGTCTGCTTCCGAGGGGAGCGGCGCAAGCTCCAGGCCCGCGATCAATTCCTCCAGGAGTTCGCTCACCGCCTGTTTCCGCGCGCTTTGCCGCAACTGTTTCAGCAGTTGCACGAGTTCCGCCAACCGCACGCCCTCGCGCTGAAAAAGCGCCTCTTGCGCCGCTGATTCAAGCTCGTCCGAAAGCGGCCGCCGGTGATTCTTCTCGGCGCGCTCGGCCAGCCGCACCAGGTCGCGCGGCTCGAGTCCCCAGTACGGTGCTGCCAGCACCCGTGCACAGGCCACGTTGTCGCCCGGCCTGCCGACGACGCGCAGCCATGCCAGCAGATCGCGCACCAGCGTGCTCGAGAGAATTGAGAAGTTCTTGATGACGAACGGAATGGCCTTTCGCCGCAGCGCATCCAATAGTTGCGCGCGATGCGCGTGCTTCCGATACAGCACCGCCATGCTCCGCCATCGCGCCCCTGCCTCGTGCAGCCGTTCGATCTCCGACGTCACCCACTGTGCTTCCTCTTCCGGCGCGCCGAATTCGACCACGCGAATTTTGTCGCCCGCGCGGTTCTCCGTTGCCAGCTTCTTTTGCGGCAGCAGCGGCGACTGCTCGTTGTTAACGATCACGGCGTGCGCCACGTTCAGGATTCGCTGCGTCGAACGATAATTTTGCGAGAGCGACGCGAGGTATTGCTTCATCGCCGGACTCGGAGCGGCCTCGCGCACTCTGCAAAAGCGCCTCAGGAAAATCGTGAAGCTCCCGAACGAAGCCCCGCGGAACCGGTAAATGGCTTGGTTATGGTCGCCCACCGCCATGATGTTGCCGCGCTCGCCCGCCAGCAGCCACAGCAGCTCGAGCTGCGCGATGTTCGTGTCCTGGAATTCATCCACGAGGACGTAGCGGAATTGCTCGCGCATCCGCTCGAGCAGCGCTGAGTCCGTCCGCAACAATTCCACCGCCTGCAGCAACTGCGCCCCGAACGTGCAGAGCTTCCGTTCGCGCAGCAGGCGTTCGCTGGCGCGATAGACGCGGGCGAGCTCCTCCTGCCGCGCCAGCGCCTCGTCCGCGACTTCCCTCGCGTCCGGTTCGAGCGTTTTTCTCAGCTTCTCGTGCGCCCGCCTCAGCCCCTGAACGTAGCGCTCGTACTCGTCGGGCGTTACGAGTTCATCCTGGCATCGCGAGAAAAACTTTACGAAGTCGTTCAAGAATTCGCCGGGGTCCTGGAGCCGCTTGAAATGCTCGAGGCCGAGTTCGCCGATGTGGCGCCGCAGAAGGATCCAATGGTCGATATCT
>DATLWP010000222.1:0-9136 GCA_035576265.1 Candidatus Polarisedimenticolia bacterium | reverse complement strand
CGAGCCGCTCGCCGAGCTGCGCGAGGTCGAGCCGCCGGCTGCGTTCGTGGATTTGCACGGAGTCGCGCCCGCACATCGTGATGTGCGGCTGGGCCTCGCCTTCTAGAAACTTGAAGTCGCGGCGCGCGCACGCCCGGCAAGCCGGATTGCGCGCCACTCGGATGGATTGAAATTTCCCGCTCCACACGTCGCAGGCGACCAGGCGGCCGTTCAGGGCCTCCCGCTTTTCGGCCAAGAGTTTCATCGCCTCGGCTGCTTCGACCGAAGCGATCACGCCGACGGCGGCCTGGAGCACGCCCGCCGTGTCGCACGTGGCCTCCGCGCCGATCGCCGCCGATTTTTCTTCACCTTCGAGCAGGCAGGCCAGGCAGGCGGTCTCGGCGGGGCGGATCGTCATCGTGACGCCGTAGCTTCCGACGACCGCGGCGTAAATCCAGGGCACGCCGAAGGATATCGAGGCGTCGTTGAGCAGAAGGCGTGTCTCGAAATTGTCCGTGCCGTCGAGAATGAGAGGGAATCCCTCGAGAAGCTCGGCAGCGTTTTTCGGAGTGAGATCGCCGACGATTCCTTCGACCTGCGCGCCAGAATTGATCGCGCGCAGGCGCCGCTGCGCCGCCACGGCTTTGGGCAGCGCTTCGCGCGCGTCGGCTTCGTCGAAAAGGGTTTGGCGCTGCAGATTCGAGGGCTCGACGAAATCGCGGTCGATGATTCGCAGGCGTCCCAAACCGGCACGCACCAGGAGATTGGCCACGGCCGTCCCGAGCGCGCCGCAACCGACCAGCACGGCGCTTGCTCCCAGGATCCTCTCCTGTCCGGCCTCGCCGATGGCTGCGAACAGGATCTGGCGCGAATACTTTTCGTGTTCTTGCGGGTTCATACGCTGATTTCGAATCCCACGCTCATGATAGCGCCTTTTGGCGCCGGGCAGGCAACGCGGCTGTGCTAACCTTTCTCTTTATTATTAGGCGAATGGGAATCTTGGGGCGATCGTCGTTCTTTGGAGCTGGCACGGCCCGGCGAGTTTCCGCCGTGACCGCTGGCGGGCTCGCATTCCTGCTGCTTCTGGTTGCGCCGGCTCGCGCGCAGGAGACGGCGATCGAGGGGCGGCGCGTGGCGGAGGTGCGCGTCGTCGATGAGGCGGGGAAGACCGTCACGGAGAGAGTGCCTCCGCTACCATTGGAGGCGGACAAGCCGTTTGATTATGCCGCCGAGCGCGAGAGCCTGCGAACCCTTTACCGCATGGGCGACTTCTCGGACATCCACGTGAGCGCGGCGCCCGAAGCGGAGGGCTTGCGCGTGGATTTCATCGTGCAGCGGAATTTCTATTACAACGTGGTTCGCATCGAGGGCCTGAAGGCGCCTCCCGCCGTTCCTGCAGCGATTGCGGCATTGCGGATCGGCCTGGGGGAGCCATTCCGCGAAAGCGGTTTTCGCGAGGCGATCGAACGGCTGCGCGAGACGCTTCGCAACGATGGTCTTTACCAGGCGAAGATCACGTGGACGCTCAACCGGCATGAAGACACGCGGCAGATGGACGTCACGGTGACTGTCGACCCGGGACCTCGCGCCCGCGTAGGCGACATCGCCGTGACGAACAATACGCCGTACTCCGACCAGCAGATATCGGACCGCGCCAAGATATCCAAGAAGAAGGAATTGACCGCCGCTCTCGTCTCGCGCGCTTCGGACAAGCTGAGAAAGTTTCTGGTAGACCAGGACTACCTGGGTGGCGGAGTGGTGATCACGCGAGGGAACTACGACGCGAAATCGAATCGCGTACCGCTGAAGCTGGACGTAACGGCGGGACCGCGGGTGCACATCGAGGTTTCCGGCGCGCGCCTCAGCAAAGGCATGCGACGGAAACTGCTGCCGATGTACGCCGAGGGCGCCGTGGACGAAGACCTTCTGCAAGAAGGACGGCGAAACATCCGCAACTACTTTCAGAGCCAGGGATACTTTGATGCGAACGTTCAGGTCAGCTCGCAGGAATCTACCGAAGAGAAAGAGCGTGGAGAGCGGGTGATTCGCTATGAAATCACGCGCGGCGACCAATTCCGCCTCTCAGGCGTGGCCTTCGAGGGGAACGAATATTTCGGAAGCCACCTGCTGCTGCGCCGGCTGCAGCTTCAGCCCGCGTCGTTCGCCTCGAACGGGCGTTTCAGCCAGCAATTGCTGCGGGCCGATACGGATTCCATCCGCGCACTATACCTCTCGAATGGTTTTCGCGACGCGCAGGTCTCCTCGACCGTGGACGATCATTACGGGGCCAAGAAGAACAGTCTGTTCGTCACCTTTCACATCGTCGAAGGACCACAGACCCGCGTCTCGGATCTGCAGATCGAAGGCAATACCGCCATCTCGACGGACACACTGCTTGCCGTGACGGGATCGACTCCAGGGCAACCGTATTCGGAATCGGGGGTGGCGAGCGATCGAAACAACATTCTGGCCTTGTACTACAACGAAGGGTTTCCCGAGGCCCGATTCCGGGAGGAAGTCTCCCGGGGCGCGAAGCCGAACGAAGCTCGCCTCGTCTACCACATTACCGAGGGACATCGGATCGAAGTGGCCAAGGTTCTGCTCGCGGGGTATCGGTACACGCGCCGGGGAATCATCGCCCGTCAGGTGGAGATGGAGCCCGGCGAACCGCTGCGCCAGGGCGACGTGGCAAAGACGCAGCGGCAGCTTTACAACCTGGGCGTGTTCAATCGCGTGCAGATCGCGCCGCAAAATCCGGACGGCAGCGATCCCGAAAAAACAGTGGTCGTGGAGGTGCAAGAAGGGCAGCGCTACACCATCGGCTACGGCTTCGGCTTCCAGGTGCAGCGGATCGCCGGCGGTTCGATCAATCCGAGTGGGACCATACTCAGCGCCAGCCCGCGCGGCATTTTCGAGATCGCTCGGGCGAACATGTTCGGGCGCGCGCAAACCCTCTCCTTCAAGACGCGGGTCAGCTCGCTCGACTATCGCTTCTTGGTGAGCTACATGGCGGACAACTTTCTCACCAAGCGAAACCTAAGCTTGCAGCTGACAGGGTTCGCCAACAAGACGCAGGACGTGAACACATTTACTTCCACGCGCTTCGAGGCCGGATTGCAGCTGGTTCAACAACTTTCGCCGGGCAGCTCGATCCTGTACCGGTATTTCTATCGCCGGGTGAAGGCATCCGACCTGAGCGCTACGATCAACCCGGAACAGATTCCGTTGCTAAGCCAGCCGACACTGGTCTCGGGCTTTGGAGTCACCTACGTGCGGGACCGCCGGGACAATCCGGCCGACCCGACGCGCGGCACGTTCAACACGGTGGACCTGAGCGACGCCATCACGAGAATCGGTTCGGGCGCCAGTTTCGTGCGCGGATATTTCCAGAATTCCTCGTATCATCCGCTCGGGAAGGCGTTCGTGATCGCGCGTTCCGTGCGGTTTGGAGTCGAGCAGCCGTTCGGCAACACGGTGGCGCCGAACGACCCAGGCTGCTTGGCGAGCCCAGACACGTGCGTAACCGTGCCCTTGCCGGAGCGGTTCTTCGCAGGGGGTGGCACGTCATTGCGCGGATTTGGTCTGAACCAGGCTGGACCGCGCGATCAGGTCACCGGGTTTCCCGTGGGCGGTCTGGCGCTGCTCGTGTTCAACCAGGAACTGCGTTTTCCGATGAAGCTGCCGTTTGTGGGCAGCCGGCTGGGCGGAACCGCGTTTTACGACGCCGGAAACGTGTACAGCGACATTCATCACATTTCGTTCGCTTGGAAGCCGCCGTCGCTCACGGATCTGACCTACTTTTCACATACGGTTGGTCTCGGCCTTCGCTATCCGACGCCGATCGGACCAGTACGCGTGGACTTCGGTTATCAACTTAACCCGCCCTCCTATCAGGCGATCGATCCCAACACCAGTCTGCCGCAGACGCTTCGGCTGCCGCATTTCGGATTCTTCTTCAACATAGGACCGGTGTTCTGATGCGCCGTGCTGCGTGGATTCTCGTCTGCATGATGTGGCTCGCCGGGCCGGGAGCAGGGAACGCGAGCGCACGGAAACGGGGTTTTTCAACGGCGCCTTCGAATTCCGCGTCATCAGGTGAAATGCAGGCGATAGACGGCGTGGCCGCGCGGATCGAGGACGGCATCCTGGCGGAAAGCGAAGTGCGCGAGCTCGCGGCGTTTCAAAAACTCGTGGACGGCCAGGCCAAGCCGCGGGACGAACTGCTCCGGGAATTGGAGGACCAGTGGATCGTGCGCGGCGAGGCCCAGGCGACCCAGTATCCGAAGCCTACCGCGGAGGACGTGGAGCGCGCCTATGCGAAGCTGGCGTCGCAGTTTTCTTCGCCGGAGGAGTTCAAGAAACGTTGCGAGGCGGTGGGCCTCGGCGAGGGGGCCGTTCGGCGGATGCTCGGCCAGCAACTGTATCTCTCGCGCTTTCTCGATTTTCGCTTCCGGCCAGCGGCGCAGGTGGACCCCAAGGAGGTCGAGAACTACTACCGCGACGAATTCGCGCCGCAACTGAAAGCGCGTGGCCAAAGCATTCCGCCGCTCGAAGATGTCCAGGACACGATTCGGGAAGTGCTGATCCAGCGGGCAATCGACCAGCGCGCCACGCAGTGGCTTGATGCGACGCGGGAGCGGCTGAAAATAGACGTCGTGCCGGCGGGGGAGCAGCCATGAGCGCCCGGTGGAAGCGTTGGACGAAGCGCGCGCTGGTTTCGATCCTGGCGGCAGTGCTCGTGGTGGCCGCGCTTTTCGAGAGCGGGCTTGCGGAGCGCTGGATGCGGCGCGCCCTGATCGGACAAATCGAGCAGAGGACGGGAGCGCGCGTCCAGATCGCGGGTTTTCGTTTTCAGGCCTGGCGCTTGCGAGCCGAGATTGACGATTTGACGTTGCACGGTCTGGAGGGACCGGGCGAGCCTCCGCTGTTCCACGCGGACCGCGTGGACGTGGCAATCCGCATTCTGTCGTTTTTCGGCCGGCAGATTGCGCTCGATGAATTGGTCGTAGTGCACCCGCAGCTCGCAGTGCGTGTGGATTCGAATGGCCGCAGCAACCTGCCGAAGGCGAAAGCGCCCGCCGGCCCGGGAGCGTCGCCTGCGACGCTGTTCCGGTTGCGCATCGGCAGACTTGAGTTGCGCGACGGCGGCGTGACTTACAACAACCGGCGCGCGCCGCTTGCGCTCGAGGGGCGTAATTTCGATTTCGCCTTGCATTACAACGCGCCGCCGGACGCTCCGGATTCCTATGCCGGACAGTTCCGTTGGCAGCAGGTGGAATTGGCGGAGCGACGCTACCGTCCGTTCCGTTTCGATATTTCCGCCAAATTCACGGTTCACCGGGATGCCTTCGAGTTGGACGAGCTGGTGTGGAAGCTGCCACATTCCGAGCTGAATCTGCGCGCCGAACTGCCGAGTTTCGCGCGGTCGGATTGGAACCTGCGGTATCGCGGGAGGTTGTCGCTGGCCGACGTGCGCACGATCCTTCGCGCGCCAGCGACACCGGACGGGATTGCGGATTTTTCCGGGCAAGCGCACTACGTATCGGCCACACCAGATGCAGCCTCCTCCGCCAGCAGCGCGAAAGAGGCGGGCGCTCCGAAGGGAGGTGAATGGACCGCCAGCGGGTACTACCACGCGCGCGATATTCGCATGGGGTACGACTGGTTCCACGCGGGAGGCATCGAGACGTCGGGAGATTACAAAGTGGCGCAGCGCCGCCTGGTTGTGCCAAATCTCCGAGTGCGAGCGCTCGGAGGAGCCGTGGATGGCCAGCTGGAGATGAATTTTAGCGGCCTCGCCTTCCGAACCGAAACGCACCTGCACGGAGCGAGCCTCGCCGGGATCTTCGCCGCCCTCGATCACCCGAAATTTCCGGTGGAAGCGCTGCACTGGGACGGCGTGGTAGATGCGGACTCCGTGAATACGTGGAACGCGAACTTCAAACACTTTCGCACGAAAGGCGAAACGCGGTGGTCGCCGCCAGCGCCTGCGGCGGGCGTCATTCCCGTGACGGCGCGACTCGAGTACGACTATTCGGAGGATCTCCGGAGGGTCGAGGTGGCTCCGAGCGAGATCCGCACGCCGAAATCAAGGGTGAGCATGAATGGCGCGATCGGGGCGGCCGATTCCGGGATGGAGGTGAAATTCGAGACGGATGACCTGGTTGATTGGGACGATTTCATAAACGTCTTGCGCGGCCCGGGAGCCACGCCCAGGCGGATTGCCGGCAAGGCCGCATGGCGCGGCCGCATCCAGGGCCCTATTACCGGGCCGACCTTTCTCGGGCACGTGCAAGCCACCCAGGCGCGCTACGACCGACTCTATTGGGACCAGATCGGCGGCGATCTTGAGTATTCTCCGGATGTTTTCCGCCTGCTGCACACGGTTGCACAGCGGGGCCACACGTCCGCGACGCTGGACCTGACGCTCGAACTAGACGGAGATTGGGGCTTCATTCCATCGAGTTCTTGGAGCCTGGAGGCGCGCATTGACCATGCGCCCAGCGACGACCTGCAATCCCTGTTCGAGACGAATTATCCCGTCAGCGGATTCCTGAGCGGAGACTTCCGCGGCAGGGGGACGCGCGCCGACCCGATGTTCGACGCGAATTTCGTGTATGAGGACATCGAAGCGAGAGGGATACACTTCGACAGGCTGAGCGGCGAACTGCATATGAAGCACGACGAAGTGGCGCTCTCGCGCGCTGAGCTGCGCAAGGCCGGAGGGCGCATTACCGGCAATTTCATTTATCGCTTCGAGGAACAGCAGGCCACGTTCGATGTGACCGGCACGGGAATCGCACTCGACACGATCCGCAAACTGCAAACGGCGTCGCTGCCGATTGCAGGACGTTTGAATTTCAGTATTCGGGGCAGCGGGCCGTTGCGAGCGCCGGAGGCGCGCGGCGAGTTGCAGGTGACGCAGTTGAAGATCGGAGACGAAGCGGAGGGAGACTTCAGCGGGCAATTGGCCTCCGATGGGCAAAGTGCGCGCGTGACGATCACGTCGGAACCGGTACGAGAAAAACTTCAGGGCGAGTTGACGATCGGATTTCGAGGCGAGCAGCCTATCTCCGGGCAGCTTTCCGTTCGGAACTTCAACCTCGATCCATTCATCGCCGCCGGGCTCCACTTGAAGCAACTGACCGGTCACGGAAGCGCCGACGGCTCGTTCACCATCTCCGGAGCGCTGCGCCAGCCGGAATCGATCGAAGTCAACGCGGACATCTCCCGCATTTCCTTCAATTACGAACTCGTTCAACTGGCCAACAACGGGAACATTCGCCTGACCTACCGGCGCAACGAGGTCCGCATTCAACAGGCCCGTCTGCACGGGCCTGAAACCGATTTCCAGATTAGTGGATCGGCTCGGTTCGACCGCGATCGCCCGCTCAATTTCGCGTTGGGAGGCGCCGTGAACCTGCGTCTGGTGAAGGGACTGCTGCCAGACCTCGACGCGCGCGGCCGGGCGGATGTGAATATCTCGGTGGATGGGACGATAGCGCAGCCGCAGGTGACCGGGCGCGCGACGCTGCGGGATGCATCGGCAACCTATGCGGACTTTCCGGTGGGCCTCAGCAAGGTGAATGGGGACTTCGTCTTCAACAAGAGCCGGCTGCTCCTCGACCGGGTGACGGCAGAGTCGGGCGGAGGACAATTGACGATGAGCGGAAGCGTCACCTACGGTGACGGACCGCTGCGCTACGACATCACGGTGGTGACATCGGTCGTGCGCATCCGGTATCCCGCCGGGATGAGCTGGCTGGCGGGAGGCACTCTGCAACTTTCCGGCACGAAAGATGCGGCGCTGATGAGCGGCCAAGTGCAGGTGGAGCGGCTGCTGTTCGGCCAGGGTGTCGACGTGGCCTCGTTCTTCGCTGCAACGGCGGAAACTGCTCCTGGGCTGCCATCCACTTCGCGTTTTCTGCAGAACTTGGCATTCGATGTGGAAGGTCAGACGGCTGCCGGAGCGCGAATTGAATGGACAGGAGCGCATATTGAAGTGGACGGAAATGTTCGGCTCCGCGGAACGTGGGACCGCCCGGTGCTGCTGGGCCATCTGCATCTGCTCGGCGGCGAGATGCCGTTTCGGGGCAACGTGTTCCAACTTACGCGCGGCGACGTCAACTTTGCGAATCCGTTCCGGCTGGACCCGGTTCTCGACGTGGAGGCGACCTCGACCATCAATCAGTATGAAGTGACGATCGACTTCTCCGGACCCGCGAGCCGGCTCACCCTGAATTATCGATCGGACCCTCCGCTGCCCGACTCGGACATCGTAGCGCTGCTCGCGCTGGGCAGTCCGGGGGAGGCGAGCGCGCTGCGCTCCCAGCCCGGAGCGGCACAGAATTACGGAGCAACGGCGCTGCTTTCGGAAGCCATCTCGGCCGGGGTCGGCGGGCGCATCGAACACTTGTTCGGCATCAGCCATTTCCGCGTAGATCCATTCGTGGCCGGGACGGGAACGGAATCGAACGCGGCTGCGCGCATCACGATCCAGCAGCAAGTGACGCGCGACCTGACGATCACTTATTCGACGAATGCGGCGACCTCCAACCAGTATCAGCTGATCCAGGTGGAGTATTCCGTGAAGCGCAATCTCTCCGTGGTCTTCCTGCGGGATATCAACGGCACGTACGGCTTCGACATCAAGTTTGTGAAACGCTTCAAATAGGCCGGCGCCGCCCGCTACTCCGGCACTACAAACAGCGACTCCAGCGGAAGCCGGACGTGCCACGGGAGCGGGCGATCGCGGAAGAGCTGCCATTTCTCCTTGAAGACTTCGGCTTGGAGATGGTGTTCTCCGGATTCGTCCGGCGGCTGGTGCAGACGAAGATAAAGTGTGATGCGAAAGGGCGTCTCGGATGAGCGCACGAGCCAGCAGGGAAACACATTTTCCTGCGAAGCAATCGCGCTTGAGGACTCCTCGAAGTCGATATGATGGGCGCGAATTCCGACGTGTGCGGGAGGGCGCGCGGCCGACGGCGCCACGCGGAGCCGGCAGCCCCAATCGAGGGCTTCCACAAGGTGGTCGGAGACGGCGCGGGCGCGCGAAAAATTCTTGCAGCCTGTGAGGCGTCCGACTTCGAGGCTCGGGGGATGGCGAAACACGTCCTGTTTTGCCCCGAACGCAGCCACTCGCCCGCGCGAGAGCACC
>DATLWP010000221.1:0-2543 GCA_035576265.1 Candidatus Polarisedimenticolia bacterium | reverse complement strand
CCCACCACTCACGATGCAGCGCCCCGCCTTCGAGCCATAGAAAACTACGTGATCGGGTCGTTCACGAAGGAGCGACTGCTCCGCAACCTGCCCCGGCCGGTCCTAGAGGGTTTTGAGGCACTTTCGTCGCTCGAGTCCTATCCGAAAGGGGCGATTTTGTTCGTCGAGGGTCAGGAGGCCAGCGGTGTTTTCATCCTCTTGAGCGGCCGGGTGAAGCTAACAGCGAACTCCGCCGACGGTAAGTCGCTGCTGCTTCGAATCGCGGAGCCCGGCGAAGTGATAGGGTTGCCGGGCACGATTTCGGGAAAGACGTACGTACTGACAGGCGAAGTGCTTGAACCGATCGAGGTCAAGTTCATCTCGCGAGGTCCGTTCCTGCAATTCTTGCGAGAGCACGGCGAAGCAGCCTTGAGAGTGGCAGAGATCCTGAATGACATCTACCATGCGACCTTCCAGGAAGTCCGATATTTGGGGCTGGCGGGTTCGGCCGCCGAGAAACTGGCGCGTTTTTTGCTGGACGCCACGGCCTCTCGAGCGCTGAACGAAGGGCGGTGCCGAGCGACGCTGGCGCTCACTCACGAAGAAATTGCCGAGATGATCGGTGTGGCCCGCGAAACCGTGACACGACTCTTTGCGAATTTCAAACGAGAACAGCTCATCGAGATGCACGGCTCGACGTTGGTGATTACCAACCGAGAGGGCCTCGAACATCTGCTTCGAGCCTGAGATTACCTTTTCGGCACGCACGCGTGCCGACCTACCACGATGTGACAAAGATCACAGAAATAGTTAGCCGGACCCTTGCATAGTCGGCCTATCACGGGTTGTGTTGCGCCAAAAGTTGCTAGGAATAAAAGGGGACGAGGATGCGAGAATGTGCGAAGTCCAAGACGGTCCGTTTCCTCCTTGTAGTTCTCATCTGGTTTTTCGCGACTGCTGCGGCTGTATTGGTCCAAGCGCAACCGCGCACGGATTCCCGGGCGAAGGGTAACGCGGCGCGCCCGGCGCAAACCAACGCGTCCGATTACGTCGGAGTGGACACCTGCAAGACGTGCCATCCAGCCGAATATGACGCGTACATGAAGACGTCGATGGGGCAAACCGCGACCGACGAGAGCCTGCCCGTATCTCAGCGAGGCTGCGAAGGCTGCCACGGGGCGGGTGCCGCTCACGTTCAAGATCCGGTGGGCCACCCGGAATTCAACTTCAAGACCGCCTCGCCGTCCGAGAAGGCCGCCCGGTGCCTCTCCTGCCACGTCAAGGACCATGATCGCTCTCACTTCAAGAGTACAGAACACAGTTTGATGGGCGTGTCTTGCGATGAGTGCCATGATCCGCACATGATCTTGGCCGAGCCCGGGCAGCGGGTCGAGCCCGCTCTCGCGCAGTCGAAATTCTTCGATGTTCCGTCGAAAGGGGAGCAGAATCGCTGGCTCAACGACCACCTGTTGAAGAAGCGACAGCCGGACCTTTGTTTCGGCTGCCATAAGAGCATCCAAGCGAGTTTCGCTTTGCCGACGCACCATCGGGTGCCGGAAGGCTTGATGAAGTGCACGGACTGCCACAATCCTCACGGCAACGAGAATCGCGCGCTGCTCAAGCAGGCAAACTGGGAAGCCTGCGTTGGATGCCACACGGAAAAGCGGGGGCCCTGGGTCTTCGAGCACCCATCCGTCAGGGTCGAGGGTTGCGTTGCCTGCCATAACCCGCACGGAAGCATCAACCGTAATCTTCTAATCCGGGGCGAAGCGCGCTTCCTTTGCCTGCAATGCCACGTCGAGTTCGCCAGCGGTCCCGAGGCCGCAAACGTTCCTCACGGCCACGTCGGTTATCAGACCAGCGGGGACTGCGTGAGATGTCACGTGGCCATTCACGGCTCGAACTCGAGCGACTTCTTTTTGTACTAAGGGAGCCTTCTATGAAAGCGACTCGCCATATTGTCTTGTGCGTGGTTGGGCTTCTGATGATGACGATTACGAGCCGGGCTCAGGATCGCGAACCGCTCGTGATCGGCAACTTCGATACACAGGGATCGGCAACGTTCGGCTACCGGTTCACCAACGTCACCGGGAGCGAGAACAAATACCGCGAACTCTTCAACCTGAGGGAGGGGGCGCGCTTGATGGACTTCAGCCTCTTCGGACATGCCGCGCCAGGCGTGTCGCGGTTTGCCGATCGCTATTCGCTCACGATGAGCGGCATGGGAGGCGACCCGTTTCCCATGGCCCAGCTGACCGTGAGCAAAGACAAGCTCTACGATCTGCGCGTCAACTTCCGGCAGGCGTACTACCAATGGAACCGCGACGACAGCATCGCGCTACCCTCGGCGTTGAGCGCAGCAGGCTATCCGACGACGGGCTTTATCAGAGGCTTGAGCGCCAACCACGATTGGGCCACGGTGCGGCGCTTTGGGGATGTGAGCTTCCTGCTTCACGCCACGAATAATCTGCGTTTCGGATTCGAGTACCACCGCAACACGCGTGACGGCTTGACCTACACTACGCGCAGTCCAGAGTATGCAGGTTCCCCGAGCAGCTGGGGAT
>DATLWP010000220.1:0-4423 GCA_035576265.1 Candidatus Polarisedimenticolia bacterium | reverse complement strand
TTCAAGTTCATCTCGCCCGACATGACCGACAAATACAAGATTCCCAATCCTTGCACGTCCTGCCACACGGATAAATCCACAGCATGGGCAACTGAGGCATTACGTCGTTGGCCGGAGCGTTCCCCGTGGCGGATCGAATAGGATTTCGTTTGAAGTCGGCCGGGCGATGGTACGATTGACTGGCGATTCTAAGATCCTCGATCGCGCTCGGAGGTCCTGAAGTGAGCGCAACAGCGGCCGCCATCATGCTGGGCATCCTTGCGCTCAGCTTCGATTCCTGTGCGAGCTCAACCGTGGATCGCAAGCTCGAGACCGTTCCCCATGTCGACTTGCAGCGCTACACCGGAACCTGGTACGAAATCGCTCGCTATCCGAACCGCTTCCAGAGAAGCTGCGACCGCGACACCACTGCAAACTACACGCTGCGACCCGACGGCAAGATCACGGTCGTGAATGCCTGCCGCACCGGGGAAGGGAAGCTGAAGCGGGCCAAGGGAACAGCCAAAGTCGCCGACCGGTCCTCGAATGCGAAACTCAAGGTCACGTTTTTCTGGCCCTTCTATGGCAACTACTGGATCATCGACCTTGATCCCGAGTATCAATACGCCGTCGTCGGCGAGCCTTCGCGCAAGTATCTCTGGATTCTCAGTCGCTCCCCGGTCATGGATGTGGCCCAGTATGAGCGGATCACGCAGAAGATCGTCAGCGCGGGGTACGACCCCTCGAAATTGATCCGCACGCGCCAATCCGGGCAGTAACTCGAAAATCCCTGTTCGACGAGGGCTCGCCAAGCGCGTTCCGTCCGCGCGTCTGTTTTGGATCCTTTGATCGCGGGAGACGCTGCTGACAGGCAGGATATGATTCGTGCAAAATTTCGCGCGGGCGTTGGATTCGCTCTGCTCGTGGCACTGGCCTGGGGCGGTGTGATCCATGCGCAACAGCAGCCTTCTCCTACCCAGCAGCCTCCGACGCCGCCCATCCCGGAAGAAACCCAAGTGAGCGTTGCGACCTCCTGTGTGGAACCCGCTCCCATGCTGCGCTGGCAGGACTATCAAGGGCCGTTTGCGAGAGCCGTGGGAGTATTCGCCCGCAAGCTGGAACGAAAATCGGTCCACGCGCCGCACTATAAGCCCGGGGCGGTCCTTTGCACTCTCGAACTGAAAGACAAATTCATCCTCTTCGCCCAGGAGACGCTTGATCCGGTCACGTTTCTCAATATCGGCTTCGACGCGGGGATTGACCAGGCGCAAGATCTGCAGCCCAGCTACGGGCAGGGCGCTGCCGGGTATGGCAAGCGTTTCGGCGCCGACCTCGCCGATCAAGCCTCCTCCGAATTCTTCAAGGACGTCGTCTTCTCGACCGCATTCTCGGAGGACCCTCGCTACTATCGCCTCAGGCATGGCCCCGCCCACAAGCGTTTCCTCCATGCCATCGAGCACGCGGTGGTGGCCTATCGCGAGAATGGCGCGCCGATGTTCAACTATTCGGAATGGCTCGGCACAACCAGCGCCGTGGTCCTGAGCAACGTCTATCGTCCGGACAACAAGCGCGGGTTCACTCCGGCCGCGCGGCGCGTGGGATTCAACGTGGCCACAGATGCTGCTTTCGACGTGCTGCGCGAATTCTGGCCCGAAATCGCCCGCAAATTCCACCTGCCCTTCCGCGGCCAGCAACAGCCGGAAGCTCCGGAGCCCGGGATTTGAGGCGGGGCTTTGCGCACATCCTTTCGCTTAGCGTCAGGATCGTGGCGAGCTCGCCCACCGTTTTTCGTCGGACGTACCGCTCCGGTTTGCGTCGGGCTGGTTTGGCAATACTCGTTAGGCACAGCCGCTTGCATTCTGCTCTCCAACCGTGGCAGCTTGGATGCCACACGATCGGTTGGATGTAAAAAAGGAGGGAATTTGAGCGTGTCATTTCAGCTCCGAGGTTTTCGTTTCCGGCTTCGGACCGCTGCCTTCGCCTCACTCATCCTCGCGGCGCTCGCCTTCGCGCTGAATCATCACAAGCCGGTGATCGCAGCCGCTCCTGATTCCCGCGTTCAAGTCCCTAATCGCCTCGCTCCGGAGGTCAACGTGTCCTCATCCTCTGAATCCGAATCGCAAAAGTTCGCCGAGCTGAGCGATCGCTTCATGAAGGATTCGCTCGCGCTTTCGCCCGTGAGCGCCACCGCCGCCGGCTACCACAAGCATCTCGACCCGAAGACGGGGAAGACCATCGAGCTCGATGCGCTGCTCGACGACATGAGCATGCAGGCCATCAACAAGCAGCGCGACTTCTACGCCGCATGGCGCGAGCGCTTCCGCACGGAGACGCCGCCCGCCGCGCTCGATCCGCAGGATGCCGCCGACTGGCACCTCCTCGACGACCAAATCGGCCTCACCCTGCTCGAATTCGACCACATTCAGAGCTACCGCCATCATCCCACGGTGCCCGTCGAACTGATCGGCAACGCCATCTTCCTGCCGCTCACGCAAACCTACGCGCCCAAGGACGTGCGCATCGGCCACGTGCTTTCCCGCGTCCAGCAGGTCCCGCGCCTCCTCGACCAGGTGAAGCGATACCTCAGCGATGCCGATCCCGTCTTCGTGAAAACCGCCATCGAGGAAAACGACGGCAATATCGACCTGATCCAGCACACGCTCGCGGGCGAAATCGCGCCCGGCTCCGCCCTCAAGACCGAATACGATCGCGTCGCGCCCCCGGCCGTCAAAGCGCTGAAGGATTTTTCGCGCTGGCTGCGCAACGATCTCGGCAAGCGCCCCTCGCGCCTCGATTGGCGGCTCGGGAAACAGCTTTACGACCAAAAATTCAAGCTCGTGATGGAAACCGACGTCACTCCCGAAGACGTTCTCGCCTCCGCCGAGCGCGACCTTCAATCCGTTCGCGCCGAAATGCTGGAAACTGCCCTCCCGATGCACGCCCGCATGTTTCCGGAACACGGCGATCATTCGGACCTCGCGCCGCGCGATCGCGAAAACCGCATCATCGGCGAAGTCCTCGACAAAATCGCGCTCGACCATCCGCGCCGCGACCAGTTGCAGTCGGCCGTCGAGGCCGATCTCGCGAGCATCACGCAATTCATCCGCGAGAAAAAAATCGTCTCGCTCAGTTCCCGCGAGAATTTGAAAGTGGTGCCCACGCCGCTCTTCATGCGCGGCATCTATTCCGTCGGTGGATTCATGAGCGCCCCGCCGCTCGAACCCAAGGCGCAGGCTCAATACTGGGTGACGCCGATCGATCCGAAGTGGCCCGAGGCAAAGGCCGAGTCCAAGCTGCGCGAATACAATAGCTACGTCCTGAAGTGGCTCACGATCCACGAGGCCTTGCCGGGCCACTACATCCAGTTCGAGCATCTCAACAGCATTCAGCCCGAGCGTCGCCGCCTTTTGCGCTCGCTCTACGCCAACGGCGCGTACGTGGAAGGCTGGGCCGAGTACATCGCGCAGGTCATGATGGACGAGGGCTTCCTGGACAACGATCCGCGCTTCCGCCTGGAGATGCGCAAGATTCGCCTCCGCCTGCTCGCCAACGCCATCCTCGACGTCCGCCTGCAGACCATGGGCATGACCGACGCGCAGGCCATGGACCTGATGACCAACGACGCCTTCCAGACGCAGGCCGAGGCCGAGGGAAAGCTGCGCCGCGCCAAACTCAGCTCCACGCAGTTGCCCACCTACTACGTCGGGCTCCGCGAATGGCTCGCCTTCCGCAAAAGATATCAAGACGCCGCCGGAAAGAATTTCAACCTGATGAAATTCCACGACGCCGTTCTCGACGAAGGCCCGCTCCCCGTCCCCGTCGTCGAAAAACTTCTCATGCCTTCCGCGCGCAAGCAGTAACGCTGGCGTCTCGCCGGAAAGGTTTGAATGTAGCGCCGCGGCCTTTAGCGCGGCATTCTCCTGCCGGTTGTTTGTCATCCCGAACCCGGCCGCGCTGTTTGCGGACGTCGGTGAGGGATCTGCTGCCGGGTGCCGCATTCTTCGCGTGTCTTGCGAAGGGTGCGAATTTTCCCTCCCGATTGTGTAGCGATTAGAAATGGGCGCGGCCGTGTGTTTTCAAGCAGTTGCGGCATGTCCGGTTTCCATTTGTGTAGCGATTAGACCGCCGTCGCCCATGCTTCTTCCTTTCCGGGGCTCTGCGCATCATGCCCCGGCTGACGCTAGCACACCCGGCCGCGCGCCATCTATTGTGGGAACTACGTACACCGGCAAGCTCAAGTAAACGCAGGAGCTGGCGGATTTGTCTACGCGAAACGCGCCTTCCGACTTCGCGTCGGATGCAGGCCGGTTCTTGTAGCGCCAGCGTCTCGCCGTCGAGATTTGAATGTAGCGCCGCGGTCTTTAGCGCGGCATTCCCGACTCCTTCAGGGCAAACGGGAACGCATGATGCTGCGCATCTCGGAGTGAAATGGGTCCGCTCCTAC
>DATLWP010000219.1:0-1759 GCA_035576265.1 Candidatus Polarisedimenticolia bacterium | reverse complement strand
GGAGGGTCATCGCGCCGGTGTGGCCGCTGTCCGCCGCATCGTCCGCGCAGCGCCTTCGCTCGGCATCGGAACGCTCACGCTGTACGCGTTCTCCGCGAATAACTGGGAGCGCCCATCGGGCGAGGTGGCCTCGCTCCTGCGCTTGCTCGAAGATTACGTTCGCAGCGAGGAAGCGGAGTGCGTCGCGAAAGGCGTTCGCCTGCGGGTGATCGGGCGACGCGACCGCATTCCTCCGTCGCTGGTGGAGGCGATCGAATCGGCCGAGCGCCATACAGCGGCGGGCCGCGCGCTCGAAGTGCGCATTGCACTCGACTATTCTTCGCGTGAAGCCATTCTCCGCGCTGCCTGCTGGATGGTATCGAGCCTGGAAGTTTCCGACCGGGAATTCGCGCGGCGGCTGGGACAGGTGACGCATGGAGGGACGCCCGCGCCGGACGTGGACCTTTTGATTCGCACGGGCGGCGAACGCCGTCTCAGCGATTTCATGCTCTGGGAATGTGCGTACGCCGAATTGTTTTTCACGCCCCGGATGTGGCCCGAATTCGAAGCCGCCGATCTCGCGGCGGCCGTCGAGGATTTTCTCGGACGCGAGCGACGCTTCGGACGATTGCCGGAAGCCGCTGCGAGCTAGAGAAGCGCGCTGAAGGTCACGCATGAGCGGGGAGCACTCGATCCAATCGCCAAACGAGGGCGGAGCGCCACCTCGCCCGTGGCGAGAATCTCTCCAGGACGCGATCCGGTATTGGGAGCCGCGCCGCATTACTTATAACCTTGTTCTCACGGCAGTGGTCGCCGCCTGGGTGGTTGCGACGTGGCCACATTTTCGGGGTGTAATGACCCTGCATTCACTGCTCTTGTTGATTGTCCTCGCGATCCTGGCCAATGTCTGCTACTGCGCCGCCTACCTGGCGGATATTCCGTTGCAGCGAACGCTCGTTCGGGCGGTATGGCAGCGCAGGCGATCGGGACTGTGGCTGACGGGAATAATCCTCGCGATCGTACTCGCCAACTACTGAATCGCTGACGAGATATATCCGTACGTGCGATGATGGATTTACTTTTCGCCTCGGCCCGCTTTTCCGTGCATCGAACCTCGCTGGCGCGCCATTTCAAAAGCCCTCAGAATCACGCGAGTGGCCGTGGGCGTGAGCGCGTAACGCTCGAGTTCGGTGCTTGCGGCCCAGGCCACGGCGGTCACGTCGCTGCCCGCGCGCGGCTCGCCACGGATGGCCTCGCAGAGGTAATCGAGGATCACGTAGTGATAGCGGGGTTTGCCGCCAGGGTCGAGCTCGATGCGCTCGAACACTTCGATCAGATCCAGGACGCGCACTTCCATGCCGGTCTCTTCGCCAAGCTCGCGCCGCACTCCTTCGAGCAGCGTTTCGCCCACCTCGAGAATTCCTCCGGGAATCGACCATTGGCCGACCAGCGGCGGGCTGCCGCGCCGGATCAAGAGCGCGCGTGCTCCGGAAATCACGACGCCACCGACTCCCACGATGGGATGCCCCGGATATTCACGCTGACCGGTCACCGATACAAGACCCTCCACGAGAAAGCTTGACACGAGCGTTATATAATACGCTCTCCGGAGGAAGTTCGCCTGAACAGGAGAAATCCACGTGACCAAATGCCCGGAATGCGACGCTGAAATCGATCTGGACGAAGACGAAGTGGAAGAAGGCGAGATTCTGAGCTGCCCGGAATGCGACGCCGAGCTCGAAGTGACGCAGACCCATCCTGTGCACGTCGTCGTTCTCTC
>DATLWP010000218.1:0-10242 GCA_035576265.1 Candidatus Polarisedimenticolia bacterium | reverse complement strand
ATCGACCGGTGAAAAGGATGCGTTCGATGGCGATGAAGAAAGCAACAAAGAACGCCAAGAAGCATCAGAGGCGAAAGAGTCGCGGCCCGGGCTCCCCAGGCGCGTTCCTGCTTCGGGGAGGGGCGCGAGCAACGACCGGTTCCCTCCGAGAGCCGAGAATTGGTATTATGCAGCGCAAACGGAGCCTACGTTTGGGTGTGCTACGAGTGGCCCCAAGAGGAGCGTACGATGCCGAATACCCCCGGCTTCTCTTCGATTGAAAGGCGGCTCGTCCGCAGAATCGAAAATTCGCTCGGCGGACTGCCGTTCCAGCTTGTGCTCGGCCGAGACGACGGACCTCGTGTTTTGGGTTCCGTCTCGTCCACAAAGGTGATCATTTCCGACCGCCGGACGCTCGTGAAATTGGCGCTCGATCCCGAGATCGGCTTTGGAGACGGCTATTCCGAAGGACGGATCGAGGTGCAGGGTGATCTTGTGGCATTCCTGGAATCGGTGTTGCGGTCCATGCAAGCGGTGCAGAGGGAGAGCTGGTACTCCAAACTTTCGTCGTGGTGGCTGGAGCGGCTCCACGGGAACACGCTGCGAGGGTCTCGCGAGAATATCCACCATCACTACGATCTGAACGGCGATTTCTATAAGCTTTGGCTCGATTCCCGGATGCTCTACACGTGCGCCTACTTTCCGTCTGATTCCGCCACCCTCGAAGAGGCGCAATTGGCCAAGATGGATCACGTGTGCCGCAAAGCCCGGCTCCAGCCGGGCGACAAGGTGATCGACGCAGGTTGCGGGTGGGGCGCTCTGGCGTTGCACATGGCCAAGCACTACGGAGCGAAAGTTAGAGCCTTCAACATCTCCCACGAACAGATTGTGTTTGCGCGCGAGCGGGCACGCAAAGAAGGACTGGACCGACAGGTGGAGTTCATCGAAGACGATTACCGGAATATTTCCGGCCAGTGGGATGCGTTCATGTCAATCGGAATGCTGGAGCACGTCGGCAAGGACCACTACAGGGACCTGGGGCGCGTCATCCATCGCGCTATCGGAGATTCCGGGCGGGGGCTGCTCCACTTCATCGGGCGCAACTATCCGCACCCGTTCAGTACCTGGATGCGAAAGCGCATTTTCCCGGGCGCCTACGCTCCTGCGCTCAGCGAGGTCGGAAATCTTTTCGAGCCGTGGAATTGTTCCGTGCTGGACGTCGAGAATCTCCGGCCACACTACGCGAGAACGCTCGAACACTGGCTGAGCCGATTCGAGGCATCCGCGGAGCGCATCTCGCAAATGTTCGACTCCAAGTTTGTAAGGGCCTGGCGCCTTTATCTCGCCGGTTCCATCGCCTCGTTTCGTGTAGGGTCGTTGCAGCTTTTCCAAATCTTGTTTGCCGGCTCGAATTGCCAGCAGATGCCGTGGACCCGAGCCCACCTCTACGAAGAGCAACAGCCCGCCAAGAAAGAGCGTAAATGGATGCATGCGATGTCGTGATCGTCGGAGCCGGCCCCGCGGGCTCCTCGTGTGCGTGGGCGCTGCGACGGGCCGGCATTGACACGCTGATCCTGGACAAGCGCACGTTTCCGCGCGACAAGGTGTGCGGCGGATGGATCACGCCCGCCGTTCTCGAAGAGCTGCAGATCGATCCCGCTGAATACAGTGCGAGAGGCGTGTTCCAGCCGCTCACCGGATTTCGCACCAGTCGAATGGGCGGCCGCGAGGTTTATACCAGCTACGGAAGGCCCGTCAGTTACGGCATTCGCAGGTGCGAGTTTGACGAGTTTCTGCTGAAACGGTCGGGCGCGCGCGTTTTCGAAGGAACGCCTCTCGAAAGCCTCGAGCGATCGGGCGAACATTGGATCGTCAACGGGGAGATCGAGGCCCGGCTGGTTGTCGGTGCGGGCGGGCATTTTTGCCCCGTCGCTCGCTGGTTGGGAGCCGATGCACGAAAGGAAGTCGCCGTCGCCGCCCAGGAAATCGAATTCGAGATGACTCCCGCCCAGCGCGCCGCCTGTTCCATCCAGGGAGAAGTTCCAGAACTCTATTTCTGCCCCGACATGAAGGGGTACGGATGGTGCTTTCGAAAGCAGAACTTTCTCAACGTGGGCCTGGGCAGGCTGGACCCGCGCGCTCTGCCGAAGCACGTCTCGGATTTTCTGCGGTTTTTGAAGACGGCAGGCAAGCTCGCATTCGACTTGCCCGGTGCGATGCCGGGCCACGCGTATTTGCTGTACCAGGAGGCAAAACGCAAAGTGGTCGACGACGGCGTCCTCTTGATCGGGGACGCAGCCGGCGTCGCTTATGCGCAGAGCGGCGAAGGAATCCGCCCGGCGATCGAATCGGGCCTGTTGGCGGCGGAAACCATTCTCGCGGCGGACGGCAAATTCGACAGCGAAAGACTGGGAAAGTATCGTATTCTGCTTGCTTCGCGCTTTGGAAAATCCGGAAAGGACTGGTCCACTGCAATCGGCCGCCGCCTTCCGTCGCGCTGGGTGAGCTCGGCAGCCCAGCTCCTGCTGACGACCCGGTGGTTTTCGCGGCGCGTGGTTCTCGACCGCTGGTTCCTGCATCGCCATCAAGCAGCGTTGAGCCTTGGGTGACGCGCGCTGTCGGAATCAACTGGAAGTGAGTATCATTTCCTTGTGAGTTCCACGGCCAGGCGAACGGCCGGCCACAAATGAACGATACGAGCGACAAAAGCAACTTCTTCAATCTCTATCGCCACAATTTCGTGCGGATTGCGGTCGGCGTTCCTGAGGTCAAGGTGGCCGACCCAGCTTTCAATTCACGCCAGACCGTCGCTCTGATGCGCCAAGCGGCAGACCGGCACGCTCTTATTGCGGTGTTCCCGGAACTCGGGTTGTCAGCCTACTCGTGCGACGATCTGTTCCAGCAGCAGGCGCTGCTGGACGCGAGTCGGGACGCTTTGTGCGCAGTTCTCGATGCCTCCCGCGATATCCCTGTGATCGCCGTGGTCGGACTACCGCTCTCGGTGGATGGATTGCTGTTCAATTGCGCGGCCGTCGTGCATGAAGGTCAACTTCTCGGACTCGTCCCCAAGACCTACCTGCCCAATTATCGGGAGTTCTATGAGTTGCGCCAGTTTACGCCGGCTGAGAATCGGCTCCGAGACGGCATCGACTTCGCCGGCCATCGCGATGTTCCCTTTGGGAATCGTTTGCTGTTCCAGGTGGAAAACCAGCCGCTGCTGACTTTCTCGGTCGAGATTTGCGAGGACCTCTGGGTGCCCGTTCCGCCGTCGTCCCACGCGGCGCTTGCCGGAGCGACGGTGCTCATCAACCAGTCGGCGTCGAATGTCACCGTCGGGAAAGAAGACTACCGACGGCTCCTCGTCGCCGACCAATCCGGGCGCTGTATCGCGGCGTACGTGTACTGCGCCGCGGGGAGCGGCGAATCCACCACCGATCTCGCCTGGGATGGGCACGGCATGATTTATGAGAACGCCACTCGGGTGGCGGAGACGCAGCGATTCTTGTATGGACCGCAGCTCGTCACGGGCGATATCGATCTCGAACGGCTCGCCCAAGACCGCATGCGGCAAAACAGTTTCGGTCAATCCGTTCGCAATCAGCGCGAGGAAGTTGCGAAGTATCGCAGGGTCCGCTTTCGGGCGCGTGTGCCGACGGATCTGCACTTGCCACTGGACCGCCTCTACGAGCGTTTTCCTTACGTGCCGAGCGCCGTCGCCCGGCGCGATGAGCGCTGCCACGAAGTCTACGAGATCCAGGTGCAAGGGCTGGTCAAGCGGCTGCAAGCTACGGCGATAGATAAGGTAGTGATCGGAGTTTCGGGCGGTCTCGATTCAACCCAGGCTCTGATCGTATGCGCCCGCGCCATGGACGTGCTCGGACACCCTCGCAATCACATACTCGCTTACACGATGCCCGGATTCGCCACAACGGAGCGAACACTGCGGCAAGCTCGCCGCCTCATGTCGGCACTCGGGTGCCAACCGCATGAAATCGACATCCGGCCGAGCTGCATGCAAATGCTGAAAGACATCGGCCATCCGTTCGCTGCGGGCCAGCCCGTTTACGACGTGACGTTCGAGAACGTACAGGCAGGCGAGCGAACCAGCCATCTCTTTCGCATCGCGAACCAATTCCGGGGAATCGTAGTTGGCACGAGCGACCTGAGCGAGTTGGCTTTGGGCTATTGCACCTACGGTGTGGGCGATCACATGGCCCACTACCACGTCAACGCGAGCGTTCCCAAGACGCTGATTCAGTACCTGATTCGCTGGGTCGCCAGCACGAGGCAGCTCGGCACCGAGGCCAGCGCCGTGCTAGAGGAGGTGCTGGCGACCGGAATTAGCCCGGAGCTTGTGCCGGGAGAGTCCGGCGCGCAGCCCGCGCAGCGCGCCGAGGATGTAGTCGGACCTTACGCTCTGCAGGACTTCCACCTGTACTATACGCTGCGTTTCGGCTATGCGCCGACGAAGGTCGCATTCCTGGCGTGGTCCGCGTGGCATGATCGCAACGAGGGGACTTGGCCCGACATTCTCGAGGGGAAGCGGCCTCAGTACACGATCGGGGAAATCAAGCACTGGCTCGGTGTTTTTCTGGAGCGTTTCATCAAGTTCAGCCAGTTTAAGCGGAGCAGTCTGCCCAATGCGCCGAAAGTTGGATCGGGCGGATCGCTCTCTCCACGCGGAGACTATCGCGCCCCGAGCGATGCCGAGGCGACGGCTTGGTTGGCTCAGGTGGAACAGATTCCGGACGTCGGGCCGCAATAAACATCGGATTCTCATCCCCATGGTCTGCTTCCAGCCAGCAAGGTGGAGAGTTCCGAACAATCGCGACTTGCGTGGTTGAATGGCACTGCGATCTGAACTTGACACGCACCAGTGGCTGCCGTATGGTTTGTGGTCGGCACGAGGTCCAAACGGGGGCTTTCGACTCGCTTGACGGCTTTACCCGTGCTTGGTTTCCACAGGTTCTTGTAGAGAAGTGACGCTTGTTTTTTCCCGGGGACCGCTGATAACATCCGCCGTTCACCTATGTCGATTTTGAACCGTATGCCCAAAAGTGTGTGGCGTCGCAGTATGCCCTGGACGTTGCTGACTTTGGTTCTTGGAGTCGGCCTCGCCGGATGTCAGGCCCATGTCACCAACGCCGCGACTCGGGGCAAGGAGCTTTTCACCACCTGCACGCCCTGCCATGGTTCAGTCGGGCAAGGCAATCGCGATTTGGGTGCGCCCGGAATCGCCGGAATGAACGAGCGGTATATCGAACTCCAGCTTCACAAGTTCCGATCCGGCGTTCGTGGAACCAACTTTCATGATACGGAAGGCATGCGCATGCGTCCGATGGCGCTCAGCCTTCACAACGACGCGGACGTGAAAGCGGTGGCGACTTACGTGGCGACTCTTCCCGCGGCGCGGCATGCTCCCGCGCTCGGGGGAAATCCCGAGGCCGGGCGCGCGCTTTACGCCACGTGTGCGGCTTGTCATGGCGCGAATGGCGAGGGCAACGAGAGCCTCGAGGCGCCGCGCATCGCCGGTGTCGATGATTGGTATCTCGCCGCACAGTTGCGGAAATACAAGAGCCGAATTCGCGGCGGCAATCCGAAGGACGCCGAAGGTTCGTTGATGAGCTCGATGGCAAATACATTGCCTGATGAAGAAGCCATTCGGAACGTAATCGCGTACATCGAAACGCTCAAACCCTGATCGGGACACTTGGAGACGACCCTCGTGGATCATGCAGCCGCGCCCTCGGACCAATCAGCCAGAAAGGTGTTTTGGATTATCGTGGGGACGGCGGTCGCCTTTGTCGTATCGGTTTTGATGTTAATTCGCTAACGGGAGATATACATGCTGGAGCGCTTCCTTACCGGTGCTTCCACCTTCTCGCCGAGCATCGATCATTTGATTTTTCTGATCGCGGCGATCGTCGGTTTCTGGCTGATCGTCGCCGAAGCATGTCTCTTCTGGCTGATTTTCAAGTATCGGCACAAGGAAGGCCGCGCATCGCAGTACGTGACCGGGGAAGAGAAGCACCTGAAGCGCTGGATTTCGGTCCCTCACATGTTGGTCATCGCCTGCGACGTCCTGATCATCGTGGCCGCCGTTAAGGTCTGGATGAGCGTCAAACAGAACTTCCCGCCCGCGCAGGAGACGGTGCGGGTCTTCGGTCAGCAGTGGGCGTGGAGCTTTCAGCAGCCGGGCGCCGACGGCGTCCTGGACACCGCTGACGATATTTTTACGGTCGACGACCTCCACGTAAAAGTGAACACCACTTACTATTTCGAGCTCCGATCGCGCGACGTCGTTCACAGTTTTTCGATTCCCTCGTTTCGCCTGAAGCAAGACGCGGTTCCCGGACGCACCATCACCGGGTGGTTCCGCGCCGATCGGCTCGGAACATACGATATCCAGTGCACCCAGATTTGCGGAGTGGGCCACGCCTTCATGGCCGGCCGGATCGTCGTCGAAACTCCACAGGAACACGCCGCGTGGATCGAGCGCGCAACGAATCCGTCGCTCGAAGCCCGCGCGGCGCCTGCGGTTTCCGCTACGGACGGCTCCCCAGTCGCTGAGGTGAGGCAATGAGCACGCAGGCTCATCAGGCCGGCGCTGGCTTTTTCCGGAAATACCTCTGGGCCACGGACCACAAGATTATCGCTATGCAATATCTCTTTACCGGCATGATCATGGCGATCATCGGCGGATTCATGGCGTACGTATTCCGCATGCAGCTCGCGTTTCCCAGCCAGCATGTGCCTGGATACGGCGTGGTATCGCCGGGCGAATACAACTCGCTGGTGACGATGCACGGCACGATCATGATTTTTTGGGTGGCCATGCCGGTGCTCATCGCGGCATTTGGCAATTTTCTGATTCCGCTCATGGTTGGCTGCGACGACATGGCGTTTCCGCGCATCAATCGCCTGTCGTTTCAGGTCTTCTTCCTGAGCGCGGTGGTGCTGCTCGCGTCATTTCTTGTGAAGGGCGGCGCGTTCGGCGGCGCCTGGACCGCGTACCCTCCTCTCTCAGCGAGTGGTGCATACAACTTGGAGCCCATCGGCGCGTCGATGTGGTTGGTGGCGGTGGCGCTGGAGTTTGTGGCGTTCCTGCTCGGGGGAATCAACTTTGTCGTCACCACCTTGAATGGCCGCGCCCCGGGCATGAAAATGTACGACATTCCGATCATGGTCTGGATGGTCGTCCTCGCCAGCATTCTTTTCATGTTTTCGGTGGGGCCACTCATTGCCGGGGCTGTGATGTTGTTCTTCGACCAGAATCTGGGCACGGGCTTCTACAATCCGACCCAGGGCGGCGATCCGCTCTTGTGGCAGCATCTTTTCTGGTTTTTTGGTCACCCCGAGGTGTACGTCGTGCTGCTTCCGGCCATGGGCATTGTGGCCGAGGTGTTGTCGGTTTTCTCGCGAAAGAAGCTGTTCGGTTACAAGACCGTATTGCACACTGCCTGGGGTGTCGGAGTCCTGAGCTTCGTCGTGTGGGCTCATCACCAGTTCGTCGCGGGGATCGACCCGCGCATGGCCAACGTGTTTACGATAACCACTCTCTTGATTTCGATTCCGGTGGCCGAGATGGTGTTCGTTTATATCGCCACACTTTACGGCGGATCGATCCGCCTCACCACCCCGATGCTGTGGGCACTGGCTTTCATCGCCGAGTTCATGATCGGTGGCGTCTCCGGGATCTTCCTCGGTGCGTCTGCCTCGGATATCTATTTCCACGACACATACTTTCTCGTGGCCCATTTCCACTACACCTTTTTCCCGATCGCCTTCATCGCGGTCTTTGCCGGTCTCACCTACTGGTATCCGAAAATGTTCGGCCGCATGCTCAATGAGACCCTGGGAAAGATTCACTTCTGGGGCACGATTATCGCGGTCAACGTGATCTTCATTCCCCTATTCATTACTGGCGCGGCCGGAGACCAGCGTCGCATTTATAGCTACGCTCAATTCTCCGAGCAAGCGAGGCCGGGACTGCAAGATTTGCGCATGACTGCCACCTTCGCGCTCCTGGTGTTCATCGCCTTTCAATTCGTCTTTCTCTTCAACTTCCTCTGGAGCCTGCGCCGCGGCAAACGGGCGGAGGCCAATCCCTGGTTGGCCAACACTCTCGAATGGACGGTGCCATCGCCGCCGCCGCACGGCAATTTTGCCGAGCTGCCCACGGTTTACAGGGGGCCTTACGAGTATGGCTCGCCGGGTCGCGAGCTGGATTACTGGCCCCAGAATGCTCCGAGCTAAGTATTGGGAGACTGCTGGATGATGAAGCCGATCGCCACGAGTCGAAGCGCTACAGGAATTCCCACCGCCCGTCTGGTCACGTGGTGGGTGATTGCCTCGGAGATATTCATCTTCGGCGGCCTGCTGGCTTCCTACGTCATGCACCGACTGGCGCATCCCGAATGGGCTGCAGCTGCGGCGCATACGAATGAATGGGCGGGGGGCTTCAACACGTTTGTCCTGCTCACGTCCAGCCTGTCTGCGGTCCTGGCGCACAAAGCGGCCGATAGCGGAGACGGGCCCAAGGCCGCGAGGTTTTTGCGCCTTACGGCTCTGGGGGGCGTCATCTTCTTGACGGTCAAGGCCTTCGAGTGGACCCATGAAATCCGCGAGGGATTCGTGCTGGCCTCCGGCGGCTTCTGGTCCTTCTACTATTTCGTGGCGGGCCTGCATGCCCTGCACGTCCTGGCCGGGTTGATCATCATGCTGTTCGTAGCGGTCGACGCCGCCAAGAATCAGGAACTGCAGCGCGTGGAATGTGTCGGCCTCTACTGGCATTTCGTCGACATCATTTGGATCTTTCTGTTCCCGTTGCTCTACATTGCCCGTTGAGGAAACCTATGAGTTCGGAAGCGCACGTTCACCATCCCAATTACGTCAAGGTTTGGGCCATTCTCGTGGTGTTGCTGATCCTAAGCGCGATGGGTCCCATGACCGGCATTCGCTGGCTGATTCTTTTCGCCGCCTTTGGGATTGCCTTGATCAAGGCCTATCTGGTGGCCAAGAACTTTATGCACGTCAGCTTCGAGAAGCGCTGGATCACCTATCTCCTGATCACTTGTTTGGCATTTCTTGCGATTCTATTTGCGGGCGTTGCCCCGGACGTGATGAAACACTGGGGCCTCCATTGGGTAAATGACGCCGCCAGGCAAGCCGTGGCGTCCGGAATGCACCTCGTGAGTCCGAAGCATGAGTAGCCGAAGTCCAGCCATCGAAAGCGCTCTGCGCTTGCCGGCTGATTCCGGCGTGCACCGCCTTCCGAACGTGATTCTGGGCACGATTCTCTTCGTCGCTTCCGAAATCATGTTTTTCGCGGCTTTGATCAGCGCGTTCACGATCGCCCGCTCTGCGGCGATCGGCGGCGTATGGCCGCCCCCGGGACAGCCGCGCCTGCCGGTGGAGCAGACTGCCTTCAACACCGCCGCGCTACTGCTGAGCGGCATTGTCCTTTGGGCAGGGACCCGGCATCTGCGCACTGCGCCTGCGCTCGCGCAACGATATGTGGCGGTGGCGATCGCCTTGGGAGTCACCTTTGTCTCGTTGCAGGGCGTGGAATGGGTAGCGCTCCTTCGCGAGGGCCTCACCATGACGTCCAGTTCTCACGGCTCCTTTTTCTACCTCATCGTGGGCGCACACGCCCTGCACGCCGTCGCTGCTATTTTGGTGTTGACGTGGATGTATGTTCGGATGGTGCAGGGGAGGATCGTGCCGGAGCGCTTTACGGCCACGCGGATTTTTTGGTATTTTGTGGTTGTGTTGTGGCCGGTGATTTACCTGCGCGTGTATCTCTAAGGGAAGGGAATCAGGATGAAATTCTTTACCCGCGTGCTCCTTGCCACCGCGGCACTCCATTTCGTTCCTGCCGCGGCCTGGGCCTGCCCGGCATGCATTGTCACGGACCCGAAAAACGCCAATACCTACTTGGGAATGACCCTCATGATGAGCATCCTGCCGCTCGGCATGCTCGGCGGACTCATCTATTGGTTCTGGCGCCGCTATTCGCAAAAACCGGACACCGCTTCTCCGCGTCGACCGGCGTCGCCCTCGGAATTTCTTCCTGGCATGCCGGACTCGTCGAACTATCCCTACAAGACTACCTAGCCATTCGCGTTACAATAGGTGTGCGGCGCGCCCGTAGCTCAGCTGGATAGAGCATCTGCCTTCGAAGCGAAATCGGCAACCGGTCGAAGATATTGAAAATTCGGCTAGTTGCCGATTTTGCTTTTGGTTGCGACGCGTATTTGTTAT
>DATLWP010000217.1:0-2991 GCA_035576265.1 Candidatus Polarisedimenticolia bacterium | reverse complement strand
TTGCAGGCCGCGCTATCCGAGATACAGGAAGTTGCGGTGGCCGCAGAGATCCGAAGTGTTTCGTAGGACGTCTTTTTAACTGCACGTGTTGCTGTCTAAAAGAATTCATGAGCGCCGAGGAAAGACGAGTTCATCCCAAATAGGGGGATCGACAACCCCGGAAGCAAACTCCCCGTTGACAGCGGCGCACGCGGTAGGCATAGTGTCTGCGGGGTCATCTCTCACGATGGTGGTTACGGTCCGCGGGGTCTCGGACTGGCTGAGGGCGAAACTTATCTGTTTGCTGGTTGTTGTTGCGCTATGCGGATTGCAGAGCGCTTACGGCCAGCAAAAGTACGAAACCCCGCAGCAAACAAACGACAAGATTCAGCGGCTCGCGCTGCTGGCGCGGGCCCATCCCGCGGATACTCCCATCGGCAGCGGCGACCTTCTCCACATTGATGTCTTCGACGTCCCCGAACTTTCCCGCGACGTACGAGTGAGCGACAGCGGAGAAATCAGCTACCCCCTCATCCCAGAGAGAATTTCCGTAGTGGGACTGAATCCTTTCCAGCTCGAGTCGAAGATCGAGCAATTGCTGATCGAGAACGGACTTGTCTCGCATCCGCATGTTTCCGTTTTTGTACGGGAGCAATACAGCGAGCCGGTGTCCGTCGTGGGCGCTGTGAAGAACACGATCGTTTACCAGGTTGTGCATCCAACGACCCTGCTGGAGGTGTTGGCCGCGGCCGGAGGCATCTCGGATGACGCAGGGAGCGTCGTCATCGTCACTCGGCCCGATCGTTCGGACGCTGTCCGAACGAAACCGGCCAGCGCGAGGAGCGATCCCACGCCCGAGGAGCAGAAGATCGCGATTCGCCTGCAAGATCTCCTCGAGTCGGGGGACTCGATATACAACATCCCGATCTACGGTGGAGACACGGTGAGCGTGCCGCGGGCGGGCATCGTGTATGTGATGGGATTCGGCGTGGCGCAACAGGGTGGATACGTTCTGCAGAATCACGGGGAGCAGGTGACCGTGCTGAAAGCAATCGCGCTGGCCCACGGCCTGACCAGTTTCGCGAAGGCCGACGATGCAGTCATCATGCGCACGAACGCCGCGACGGGCCGAAAGGACGAGATCCCGGTGCACATCAAGCAGATTCAGGACCGGAAGGCGCCGGATCTACCGATGCAATCGAACGACATCCTATATGTTCCAGACAGCGCCGGCAAGAAAGCCCTGGCCCGCGGCGCCCAAGCAGCGTTGAGCATTGGAACGCAGGTAGCCATTTATCGCTTCCCGTAATCATGAGTCGAGGTAGGCAAGAATCGCCTTGATTGCGCAGTGAGGACCAGGGGTTTGATGGACGACGCGTCCCGATTCGCCATTCGTGATCGTAAAGCGGCAGATTCCTTGGCGGTGATCCCGCCCCCAACCGTCCTTCCTTGGGACCATGTGCCCCGGGAACCCCACCTGCTCGACTACATCATTGTTCTGCGGAAGCACCAATGGCTAATTCTGACCTTTCTTCTTACCGTTGTAACCGTCGTAACCATCGCGTCTTTCAAGACGAAACCGATCTACGAGGCCGCCGCACGCGTCGAGGTGGACAAAGAATCGCAGTCCATGCAGCCGTTCCAGAATGAGAACTCGTACGACGAATACACGGACATGGATAACTATCTCGAGACCCAGACGAAAATTCTGGAGAGCGAGACACTGGCCTTGCAGACGATCAAGTCGCTCGATCTGGAGAGGTATCCCGAATTCGGCGGGAGTTCGAAGTCTCAGTCCATCGTATCGGGCGGTGCCGCTTTGAAGCGGCCCGCGATCCTCGGCGCATTTCTGGGGAGCTTGAGCGTGAAGCGCGTGCCGAACAGCCGGCTCATTGACGTGAGCTTCGCGGCTCAGAATCCGCAACTGGCCGCGCAGGTTGTGAATACGCACCTGCAAAATTACATCGAGCAAAATTTCCGGAGCAAGTACGACGCGACGACGCAAGCTTCCAACTGGCTGTCGTCCGAGCTCGAAGAACTTCGGATCAAAGTCGAGAAGTCCGAGGATGCCCGCCTCGCCTACGAGCGGAAAAACCAGATCTGGCAGATCGACGAGAAGCAGAACATCACAACCGAGAAGCTCGCGGATCTCAGCAAGACGGTCACCGACGCTCAAACCGAGCTGGCTAGAAAAGAGGCGCTGTACCGCATGGCCACGTCCGGAAACGTCGATGCGCTGCCTGCAGCCCAAGATAATGCGGTGATCCAGGACCTTCTAAAAAGGAAGTCGGACCTCGACCAGTCGTATGCCGATGCCGTCAATCAATACGGTCCAAACTATCCGAAGGTGCAGCGCCTCGTCGAACAGCAGAAGCAGGTGGATGAGGACCTCGCGAAGGCGCGAACGACCATGGTGGAAACCATCACGGAGGATTACAACACCGCCCGGAACCACGTGGCGCTCCTGCAGGAAGCGCTGAATCGACAGAAGGCCGAAGCGAACGACATGGCGGAGAAGCTCGTCCAGTACCACATCCTTGAACACGACGCAGAGTCCAATAAGCAGCTATACGACGGCCTGCTCCAGAAGCTGAAAGAGGCAACCCTGACCGCGGGCTTGCGATCGAGCAATATTCGCGTCGTCGATCCGGCCCTCGTGCCTACGACTCCTTCGCGGCCCCAAAAGGCGCGCAACATTTTACTGGCCTTCCTGGTGGGATTGGTGGGAGGAGTCGGCCTGGCGATCTTCCGCGAATACCTCGACAACACGGTCAAGTCGCCGGACGACATCGAGACGCTGACCGGCCTGCCATCGCTGGCGGTGGTGCCTTCGCTGCCAAGCTTGAACGGGTCTTCCGCGGGGCTGTCACGGTTTATGAAGGAGTCGACACCGGCAGGAGGGCCACGTCCGCGAGTGGAATTGCTGTCGTACGTACAGCCGAAATCGCAGATTTCCGAAGCTTTCCGGGCGTTGCGGACGTCGCTGCTGCTCTCGCAGGCGGAACACCCGCC
>DATLWP010000216.1:0-2395 GCA_035576265.1 Candidatus Polarisedimenticolia bacterium | reverse complement strand
TACTATCCCTCTGGCGCAACGCGCCCGGGAGCGCGGTAGGGGTATCGCCGTGCGGGAGCCGTCCCCCAAGGGCCAGACTGTCGAGAGCACGTACGACAAGGCCGGGAACCGCACCGAGCTCTGGCGCGACGGCGACCTCGCGACCGAGTACGCCTACAACGTTCGGAACGAGATCGTGACCGCGACGACGGGCGCGACGATCGTGCGGTACGTCCACGACGAGAACGGGAACCGCACCGTCAAGGGCCACGACTCCGATAACGACGGCGTCATCCTGCAGGCGGACGTCCTCGCGGATTACGAGTACGACTCGGCGAACAGGCTGGTGAGGGTCTACACCGACGGCGACATGACGGCCGACTTCGAGGCGGCGTACGACTACCGCACTCGAAGAGTGACGAAAAAGGAGGGCGGTGACGAAGTCACCTTCAGATATGACGGCGGGGTCTCGTTCGACGAGTGGAAGAACGGGGCGAAGACGGTCGAGTTCGTGCGCGGGAGCGGGATGGGCGGCGGAATCGGGTCGATACTCTACAGCGACCGCCAGGTCGATGACGGCCAGGGCGGGACCGTGACCGAGCGGGAGTACTTCGTCTATTCTCCGGCCGTCGGCCACACGGTCGCCACGCTCACCGAGAACACCGCCGTCAAGTCCACCAACCTCTTCGAGGCCTTCGGGAACATCGTCGCAATTGATAACGGAACGTGGGTCAAGTCCGACGGCCCCACCACCGGATCGAGCGACAACAACCGCCTCGCCAACACCAAGGAGCGCGACCGCTCCATCGGCCTCGACAACCACGGCATGCGGTACTATGACCCGGAGATTGGGAGGTACACGACCCGTGACCCGATTGGGTACGCTTCTGGCGTGATGAACGTCTTCGGATATGTTAGGAACAACCCAATCAACCTCTTTGATCCGCTGGGGCTGAGCGACGAGGATCGAAGGAAGATTCGTGAGCGCGGCAGAACGGTTCTGGCGAAGGAGAAGGACGAGGAGCGTGAGCGCAGGTCGGAATACGAAGCGGAACATCGCGCGCTTCGCAAAGCCGGGAATCCAGAGGGCGCTGATGCGCTTGAACGGCAGGAACGAAGTAGACGCGCCGAATGGGAAAAGGACTACACGGCACTAGCCAAAGCGTATAGGCAGGCTGGCGCGAATCGAAGTCTCTGGGGCAGAAAGATAAGCGATCACAAGGTGGACTTCAGCAAGCTCAGTGATGAAGACCAGAAGAAGATGGAGAAGGCCATCGAATTGGCGAACGGCTTCTTGGGTTCCGGCAAGTCATCAGCATTCCCGTCTTCTTGGCGGTATGAAACTCGTGACGGAGAACTGTGGCTGAACCGAGGCGGAACAAAGGTGCTCGGGGAATCCTTGCCGGACATGGAAATTCAGGTAATTGCGCGCAATCTACTCAGTGGGTATTCTGCTCAAGAGCAGTACTTCGGCTTCACTACACCGCTGACAGGCAAGGGCGATGCCAACGCACAGAACCTCTTTGTCAGAACGGATGCCAGTAGTGCAGCGGAAACGCTCTTGCATGAGACACACCACACGGTGAAACAGCTTGGGGAGTTGGGGCGTGTCCGATACTGGGGACGCTATTCCGCCGAATACACGTTTCAGGGCTACAAGAATGTCAGCTTCGAAACTGGGTCTGCTAGAGACTATCCGTGGGGAGCGGGGGCCTATACCACCACACATGAGTACAACGCGTGGCGAACAGGCAATCGCTAGTCGGGCTCGATGTCTGTGATACTTGGACTGAAGGGAAGTGATGTGTGCGTGAATTGCGAATCAACTCCATTCTGATGGTAGCCCTTGCTTCTGCGGCCCTGTCTTTTGGCTGCAGACTTGGCGTGCCGCACAATGGATGGCGACTGTATGCTCGCCTCGGCACATACTACGTTTCGCAAGGAGATGCTCTGACGCTGGAGTCTTTTGTCGATGATTCTGGTGGCCCAGTCGGTGGCAATCTTGACATGAGGGGGCAGGCAAGGTGGAGGGGTGGCGCGGGGTCACGGTCAGACAAGGGCATCAGCGATCTGCTTGCAATATCTAGCCCCATCCTGATTGTAACGCGGCCTGATGGGTCACGGGTGCTGCTCGACATGAAGGGTAAGAGACTGCCTGACGACGCGGATCGGAAGGCAACGTGGGAAAGCCCTGCTACTGACTACGGGGAAGGCTCACCGGCATCAATACCCGTTTCTTCGTTCTCAACAGGGCCGGGAAGATACAGACTTAGGCTATCGGTTGCTGCTCCTACGTATGGAGCCGACACGCCGCGCGTGCTTCTCTTTTCGCCAGCGCAAGTTGTTGAAGTGCAGTAGCATGGCAATATGTAGTGGCCCAGCGACGTGTGCACTGAAGATGGCGGCGGCCAAGCTG
>DATLWP010000215.1:0-8294 GCA_035576265.1 Candidatus Polarisedimenticolia bacterium | reverse complement strand
CCCGATTGGGGCGCTACGTCCACGTGGAGTATTTCGGTACACATTAGCTCAGGCTGCCTACTGGCATTCCTGGCATAGGCTTCGAAGGATTCTCCGATGAGATATAGATTGGCCGTCGCTGGACTGCTGTGGGCTGTATTGACGGCCGGTACCGTTGCCGCGCCTCAGCCAAAAGGCCTGGGGACCATAGGCGGGCAGGTGCTAGGGGTGCACGAGAAGGGTATTGCGGGCGCCCGCGTGACCTTGCAAGGCGCCGAGGGCCGCCGTCCAGAGACCACCGTGACCAACGATCAGGGTCACTTCTGGTTTGCCTCGCTGCCGGAGGGTCTCTACGACCTGCGCGCGTACTACAAGGGCCGTGTCTCCGAATGGCGGCATAACGTGTGGGTGTCACCTGGCCGGCAGACGAACGTCACTCTGCGTTTGCGTTCGAAGAGCTCCGCTCTGAGTAGCATTTCGCCTTCCTTCGTAAATTGTGGTCTTGAAGTAGGGGACCGGCACGCGGAGACAAAGTCTCTTAACAACTAACGCCACCGCCGCGCTCTCGCCTGGACCGAGCCGCACCCGCGGCGAAGCAACCCTTCCTCCATCTGATAGTTCCTATAGTGTTAGACTAAACAAGAAACGCTGAAAGCTTGGGAACAAGTGCTGCTCGGTATCTTCAAAAGTCTTGCAAATCTCCGAACGCCGGTTGTGGCGACGTCTCTTCTCGCGTTCGTCGGGCTGACTTGCGCTCTCACGCTCGCCGCGCAACAAGCGGGCCCGATGCCGCCAGTCCCTCCGCGGGAGGACGTTCCCGCAAGTCACCCGCAGCCCGTGCGGGCGAAGGCCGCGGTCTCCGAGCAATCCTCGTCCCCCATCTTGAAGGAGCCTCCTGCGATTCCGGTGGCCCAGATCATTCAGCGATTTGCGCAGCACGAAACAGAGTTCAAGGCGGAGCGCGCTAACTTTACCTACAGCCAATCCTTTGTCGTGCAGACCGTCGATTCGTCCGGCCGGCCTGACGGTGAATATCGCATGGATAGCGACATCACCTTTACGCCCTCAGGCAAGCGCTACGAAAACATCACTTACGCCCCTCCGCCGACGCTTCAACGCATCTCGCTTTCGGAGCAGGATCTCGACGATCTGCGGAACATTCAGCCCTTTGTGCTCACTACGGCGGACTTGCCAAAGTACGACGTCACCTACGTAGGTCGCCAGCACATCGACCAGCTGGGCACCTATGTGTTCGACGTAGCGCCGAAAGAGATCGAGAAACACCAGCGCTATTTTCAAGGACGCATCTGGGTGGATGACAAAGACCTCGAAATCGTCAAGACCTACGGCAAGGCCGTGCCGGACATTCACAAAGGCAGTAATGAAAACCTGTTTCCCACTTTCGAGACCTATCGCCAAAACATCGAAGGCCCCTTCTGGTTTCCCACCTACACGCATGCCGACGATGTTTTGCACTTCCAGTCCGCCGATGTGCACGTCCGCATGACGGTTCGTTATGAGGACTACAAGCGCTTTCGCTCGACAGTCCGCATCCTGGCTCCGATCGGCCCTGCGCCACCCGAGCATCCGGAAACGCCGTCACCAGGCACACCCATTGGCGCGCCCGACTCCCGCTAATGCGGCCCGCTAAATCAAGAGGATCAGCGCTCCAGTAACGATCAGCACACCCGCCCAGATCAGATCCAGGTTCAGCCAGGCCCTGCGGAGAAGTCCAAAATGAATTACTCGTCTATCGATGGATTGGGAAGAAGCACAGTCGTTGCGCCACGGGTTGCGAAACGGCCGCGAAAGTGTTCACCAGATATCCCACGGCAGCATTGTGAAATCCTCGGCCGAAACTGCCGCCCGGCCGCCTGTGCTAGCCTGATCCCATTGTTGCGCCCGGACGCTCCGCTCATCCTCTCAGCGTGCGAATCGGCCCATCGAATCGTTTCTGAGCACGCTGTGATCCGCTGGAAATCAGCGGCATGAGCCGTGGGGTTTCCCGCAGAGACTTCTCCCCGGCCGGTCGCAGCTGGCTTCCCACCAAGACTGAATTAACTACCCGGTTCCACTGGCTCGGTCGGGTGTCCGACACGCGATGCCGGAAATACGCTTGCGTTGTGCCAAACCCGAAAATTCCTGACGGGAAGGGGATCGTCTCAAGAGCGACGATCGGCTACCTCAGGGCTCTGTGCCATCTGCGGCGACGTGTCCCCGATCATCTTCAAGAGGGCGGCCCGATCAGGCTTAAGCAATTCGGCAACGCGTTGCTTGTTGACGTGCGCGACGATGATTTGCCCGATTTCTGTCCGCACGTCCGAGAAGATCCCCATGCTCTTCATCCTCTGGGCCTGAAACTCGTTGTCCTCGGTCGGAGTAAGGTAGTGCATGGCGCTGGCTTTATAGCGGTGGATCAAAAACAGTTGGACGAGCGTCATCAACCGCTTCTTGCGTAACGGTACCATCGTGTTCTGGTCACGGACCAATAGGAAGTTTTGGCCGTGACGATCCTGGGCATTGACGAAGATGATGTTCGCAAGTTTTTCGCTACTGGACGCGTCAAGCACGCTCATTTCCAACAACTCCGAGCCCGCCGTGTGGGGACGCAACTCGACCTTCATCCTTCTCGGATGCTCCCAATGCTTCCCCCACAACGCGAGCCACTCCTCCAGCAGCTTTGTGGGGACCTCGGTCTGAACGAGGTGCTGGTAGTGCGTGGATCCTCTCCCCATCGCCTTCGTTGCGGCCGTGCGTCCCGATGAAGCCATCAATGCGGCGTCGAGTCGTGATCCTCCCACCAGTGCCTGTGGTGTCCGGTAGGGAGATTCCACCAGTCTGAACTTGCGCTGCAGTCGCGCGAGTGCCAGCATCCCGTCTTCTTTCAGCGCGGTCGCGAATTCCTCGGCGGCCATGCCATCAATCTGGTGTCCACCGTACGTGATGAAGTTGAAGACGAACCCGAGCTTTCCGAGATCCTCCGGAAACCGGCTCATCTCTTCGTCGCTCATGCCCGTCGTGTCCCAGTTGAACGACGGTGACAAGTTGTACGCTAACATCTTGTCTGGATATTCGGCGTGGATTGCTTCGGCGAACTTTCTCGCGTCCGCCAGGTCCGCCGTCTTGGTTTCCATCCACAGGATATCCGCGAAAGGCGCCGCAGCCAACGATTTCGCGATCGCATAATCGATCCCGCCCTGAATTTGAAAGAAACCCTCGGGCGTCCTAGGCAGCTCGCAATCCCAGACGACCTGGATACCCATCGACTTCGCCTTCTCGCGCGCTTCGTAGAAGGAAGCGCGTTTCGAGAATTCCAGCCATTCCTCGGCGCTCATAGCGAAACGTTCGCCTTCGTCCCTGCGGGACTTCATTTCGTCGGCGATCGCCTTGCCATACGTTTTGAGTCGCGCTTCCGTCTGCCAGATTTCCATATACTTGGTGTCGATTTTGTCGAGCGCGATCTCGAGTTCCGTTGCCGACGCATGCTTGAGGCCTCGAGCAACCTCCGCGATCATCGGCATGAGCCCGACCTGCGTAAGCCACGCAAAGGTCGCCCGGTACTCGCTTTCCGACACAGCGAACAGGAGGTGTCCACGGACTTCGACGCCGAGTTCGAATAGCTTTCTCAGGATGGCTAGATAGCCAATCCGATAACTTGGCAGCTCCGTGTTGGTTGCGCCGAGAAGGAAAGGCTGGTCCCGCTCGTCTCCGCGATGCTCGAGGAAGGTCGCTCCTTCCGCGTCGGTTCGGGCCACGATGATACCCGGCACCCGCATGATGTCGAGCTGCATACGCGCCGCATTGAGACGCTTGATCTGCTCGTCCTCGGCGACGAGCACTTTTCCGCTCTGGTGGCCGCACTTCTTTGCTCCGGGTTTCTGATCTTCGATGTGGTAGCCCGGAACCCCAACCTCCACGAATCGCCGGATCAGGTTGCGCACGTGCGCATCGCCACCATGGCCAGTGTCGGCGTCCGCGATGATAAAGGGGCGATAATCGACCACCGGAGTCGCCTTACGCTGTTCCTCGCTCATCCGCGTGCGCGCGAAGTGTTGGTTCTTGTCGGCCGTGAGAAGTGCCCGCACCAGCACGGCGGCTTCGTCTGGCACCTGGCTGAGCGGGTAGCTCGCCAGATCGGGACCGGGATCTTCGGAAAACGAACCCTTTGCGGAGGTGGCCCAGCCACCAAGGTAAATGCCTTCGATCCCCATCCGCTTTATCGTTACAGCTTGGCCCGGTGAGTACGGTCCGAATGTCGTGATCTGCTTGTGCTGCTCGAATAGCTCGCGCAGGCGCGCGTAAAACTCCTCGGCTGCCCGTCGTGCAACCGTATACTCGATGGGAATCGTCCCCTGTTGCTCGGCCACTTCGCGAGGAGAGTAGAGGCGGACGATTCCGGCGAACCGAGGGCTCGTAAACCATCTCGTGGCGTCCGCTACCTGTTGGTCGAATGTGGTCATGCCCGCCGTTCTCCTTCCGACACCAATCCCGGCAACGCATGGTAAACGGTTCTCGCTTGCAAGTCAAAATGGGCGCACAACACGGGTTGCGGCCCACCTCGTACCGAAGTCGGGAACGAAACAAGCCCTTCTTATGGGCAAAACGTCAGGTTCTGGCAGGCGTTCCCCCGGGGACAGATTCCCGGAAATGGTCTGCTGCCAGACGCGCACTCCCTGCCGCACACGCGCTGCACTCGTTGTCATCCCGAGAGAGTCCGCCAGTTTTTGGCGGACGGCGAGGGATCTGCTGTTCGCCTGGTCGGCTCTCGGCGACTTCAAGCTCCACAGGCTCGTGCGCTTGCAATGCCGCTCCCATGTAATAAGATAGGCACCGCAAATTTTGACGCCAAATTCGACGCAGGCAGCAGCTCGAGGGGAGGAATGACATGAAATTGAACGAGTTCACCACGCTGGGACGCACGGGGCTGCGCGTCAGCCCCCTCTGCCTCGGTGCCATGAGTTTTGGCACCGGCTGGGGATGGGGCGCGGACGAGAAGGTTTCCAAGGCGCTCTTCGATCTCTACCTTGGCCGGGGCGGCAATTTCATCGACTCCGCTGACGGCTATCAGATGGGCGCGAGCGAAGAGATGGTCGGAAAATTCGTCGCCGAGCGCAGTCTGCGCGACGCCGTCGTCATCGCCACCAAATTCACCTTTGGCGCCCAGCCTGGCAACCCGAACGCCGGTGGCAACGGTCGCAAGAACATCTATCGCGCGCTCGAGGGGTCACTCCGGCGCCTCAAGACCGACTATATCGATCTCTACTATCTGCACTCGTGGGATCTCATGACGCCCGCTCAGGAAGTCCTTTCCACGCTCACCGACCTGATCCACGAAGGTAAAATTCGCTATTTCGGCCTGTCGGATGTGCCGGCGTGGTACGTCGCCCGGATGCAAACGCTGGCCGAGAAAGAAGGCAAGGAGCGCATCGCCACGCTGCAGCTCGAATACTCGCTCGCCGAGCGCAATATCGAACGCGAGCATATTCCCGCCGCACAGGAGCTCGGCATCGGTCTCTGCCCGTGGAGCCCGCTCGCGGGAGGCTTGCTGAGCGGCAAGTACAAGCGTGAAGGGAACACGGGCCGCGGAGAAGGGCGTCTCACGATGCCCAACGCGATCTTCAACAAGTTCACCGAGCACAACTGGCGCGTCCTCGAAGTTCTTCTCGACGTCGCCAAGCAGATCGGCAGGTCGCCCGCGCAGGTCGCGCTCAACTGGCTGGTCACACGGCCCGGCGTCACCTCCACCATTCTCGGCGCCACGAAAGTCGCTCAGCTCGAAGACAACCTCGCGTCGCTCGATTTTTCGATTCCCGCCGAGCTGAGCAAGCGGCTCGAGGAAGCGGGCGCGCCCGAACCGATTCACCCGTATAACTTCTACGCGCCCTGGATGCAGGGACGGATCAGTGGTGGAACCACGGTGCAACCTTGGAGGCCCGCACAGATGTACGCCGGAGCCATCGCGCCGCCTCCCCCTCCCGCGCCCGAGAAGAAAGCGAGCGCCTCCTAGCGTCAGCTTCACTGGGCCCACGGACTGCGGGAATGTTAACGGTCGACCAGCGTGAGCTGGTCGGCCTTCCGCAATTCCGGGAAAGACCAGGCCCAGATTGCCGTCACAATAAGCGTTCCGAGGCCTCCGAGAACGACGGCGGGCACGGCTCCCAGCCAATGAGCCGTCACGCCCGACTCAAATTGCCCAAGCTCGTTCGAAGCTCCAATGAAGATCATGTCCACGGCGTTCACGCGCCCGCGCATTTCGTCCGGCGTTTCTATTTGCACCAGCACACCCCGGATCACCACGCTGACCATGTCCGACGCGCCGACGAAGATGAGCGCCACCATCGACAGCACGAGGCTGTGCGAGACTCCGAAGAGAATCGTGAAGAGACCGAACCCGGCTACGCACCACAACATCGTCGGTCCGGCCCGGCCGCGCAGCGGCCGGTGGGCGAGCAGCAGCGCCATCGCTCCCGCGCCAATTCCGGGCGCGCACCGCAATAGTCCGAGGCCCCACGGCCCGGTCTGCAGCACTTCGCGCGCATACACCGGCAGCAGCGCCACGGCCCCGCCCAGCAGTACCGCGAAAAGGTCCAGCGAAATCGACCCCAGAATGAGTTTGTGACTCCAGATGTAACGCAAACCGGCGAGTGCCGCCTTCCAGGTCACGTGTTCCCGCTGCCGGGGCTTCGAGCGGAGTTGCACGCGCAGCATCGTTGCCGCAGCGCCCGCGGCCGCGGCCATCGCCATCGAATAGACCGTCGCGGGACCGCGAAAGAAGGCGTAAATCAATCCCCCGAGCGCTGGACCCAGAATCGTGGCGGTCTGAAAGATACTCGCGCCCCAGGCGACCGCGCTTTGAAAGTGCTCTTCCGGAACGAGCAGCGGCAGAATCGCCCGGCTTGCCGGTGCAGTGAACGAGCGAACGACGCCGACGAGTACCATCACCACATAGATCGGGTAAATCGAATGATGCGTTCTCCACTCGGTGATGCCCAGCAGCAGGCCCGAGCACACGGCAAACCCGGCGTAGCCGAGCATGAGCACCTTGCGCCGGTCGTAGCGGTCCGCCGCGTGCCCGGAGACCAGAAACAGCAGGATTCCCGGCAGGAATTGCGCGAGCCCCACTAGGCCAAGGTCCAATGGGCGCTTGGTTATGTCGTAGACCTGCCAGCCGACGGCGACCGATTGCATCTCCGTGGCCAGCACGATGAAAAATCGCGCGAGCTGGTAAAAGGTGAAATCGGGATAGCTGAATACAATGCGTCCCGCGAGCCTGGAGTTCCCGGAGGCTGGCATCAGCGCCTACTCTGCCATAGAAACAGGATTTGTACGACAACTAGCCGGGACAGTTTACAATAGCCGTTTATGTCTTCCGCGACCGCAGCCACCATGGACCACAGCACCTGGCGGCCGCGCTACAACCCCTGGCTCGTAGCGTTCACGGTTACGCTCGCCACCTTCATGGAAGTGCTCGACACTTCCATAGCCAACATTGCCCTGCCACACATCGCCGGCAGCTTTGGCGCCAGCTCCAACGAGTCCACGTGGGTGCTCACGAGCTACCTCGTGTCGAATGGCATCGTCCTGCCGATCAGCGCCTGGCTCGCGACGCGGCTCGGGCGCAAGCGCTTCTACATGTCCTGCGTGGCGCTGTTCGCGGGAAGCAGCTTCCTCTGTGGTCTCGCTCCGAGTCTCGGCACGCTCGTTTTTTTCCGGGTCCTTCAGGGAGCGGGGGGCGGCGGCTTGCAACCGAGCGAGCAGGCGATTCTCGCGGATACCTTTGAGCCCGCGCAGCGCGGGATGGCGTTTTCGATTTACGGGATGGCCGTGGTCATGGCGCCGGCGATCGGCCCGACGTTCGGCGGCTGGATCACGGACAATTACACCTGGCGCTGGATTTTCTACATCAATGTGCCCATCAGCCTTCTCTCTCTTTACCTGACCCACCGCTTTGTCGAGGATCCGCCCTACCTGCACGAGGAGCGCGCCAAGCGCAAAGAAGCCAGCATTGACTACATCGGCCTCGGCCTCGTGGCGCTCGGCGTCGGCTGTCTGCAGATGGTTCTCGACAAGGGACAGGAGGCGGATTGGTTCGGCTCGCGCTGGATCACGTTGGGGACTCTTGCCGCAGTCGTGATTCTGATTCTCTGGGTGAAGCGGGAATGGAATCATCCCCATCCGATCGTCGAACTCAGGCTCCTGAAGATGCGCAATTTCGCCACGGCCGTCTTCTCCATGTTCGTTCTGGGAATCGTCTTGTACGGCACCACCGTTCTGCTTCCTATCTTTCTGCAGAATCTGCTCGGTTATCCGGCCGT
>DATLWP010000214.1:0-1823 GCA_035576265.1 Candidatus Polarisedimenticolia bacterium | reverse complement strand
TACATGGTCGATCTGAATGCCGTGCCCAGCGGCGCCGGAACCGGCGGCGGCGAGTCGGTGGACAAGGAAGGGAAGATAATTGGCGACACGGATAAGGCGTCCGACGCGGGCACGGTTGTCAAGACAACCGCGGCGGGCGCGGGGATTGGAGCCATCGCCGCTCGCACCGGGAAGGGCGCAGGAATCGGTGCGGGAGTGGGAGCTGCGGCAGGGCTTGCGGCAGTATTTCTTTCGCGCGGCCCGGAAGCGGAGATGCCGAGAGGCACCACTCTTGAGGCCGTACTCGATCGGCCGATATTTCTGGATGCGGATAAGGTGCAGTTCACCGGCCCGGGGCAGGCCTCCACGCTTCCCGGGCCACCGAACCGCGAGCCCCAGCGAAACAGAAGTCCCTTTTAAATGGGCCCTTCGCTGCGAGCTACGGCAGTGTGACGGTGAGAAGCAGCGCGTCTTCGACCGGCGCCGAGTAGTAACGTGGTCGTCGCCCGGCGACCACGAAGCCATGCCGCTCGTAGAAACGCAAAGCGGGCAAGTTGGAAGCGCGAACCTCGAGATGAGCCCGCCGGGCTTGAAACGAGCCGCCCCAACCCAGTGCTTCGCGGAGTAAGGACGCGCCGACCCCTCTTCGTCGGGCAACGGGTCGGACGGCGAAGTTCAATATTTCGATGTCGCCCACCAAGCGGCGCGCCACTAGAAACCCTGTGACTTCGCTTCCTTCTTCTGCGACCCACCCGGCCATCTCGCCCGCGATCGCGCGTGCGTAGTCGCCCGCAACCCATTGCGCGATATCGGGGCACGCCGACTGGATAGCAAGGATGACGTTTACGTCCCGGTCTTCAACTGGACGAATATTCAAGAGCCCGCAGGTCCTTTCAAGTGCAGTTCGGCGTCGGACCTACGGATGTAGTTCGCGTCGAGCGTGAGTGCATCTAAGAGATCGCCCCGTTGCGCGCGGAGATAGCCGAGCTGTCCCACCTGGGGCGCGAGGATGCCTGAGACTTGCTCAACCGAGAATCGTCCAGCCAACCCGGTCCCCGACTCACAGCGAGACAACTTGTCAGAGATTAGCGCTGGCTCTGGCGTGACGATCGCCAGCTCCACGTCGGCCTGCCGGCCCCGCAGGGTCTCGATGAATTCGTCCTGGGTCATTACGTATTCCTGACCCTCAAGCGCAAGGCGATTGTCTTGCGGGACGTCCAATCTCCGATACAGTCCGAAATAGATCTGCCCGCGGCGCGCATCCAGCAGGGGAACCAGCGTCCGGGCCGGCGAACGCGATTGCGCTGCAACAGCTTCCAGCGCGCTGACTGCGGCGACCGGCTTGCCGTAAACCTCTGCCCAACCCTTTACTGCCGTGAGGCCAATACGTAGACCAGTGAATGAACCCGGGCCAGCCACCACGGAATAAAGGTCAAAATCAGCGGGGCCAACCGATAGTTCATGCAAGAGAAACTCGAGATGGCGAAAGATTCGCGAAGAATATATCTCTTCAGTCCACGTGGAGACGGTTCCGATGATCTTTTGATCGCGTAAAACCGCAAGCCCTCCAGAGGGCGAAGAAGTATCGAGGGCGAGAATTAACACGTCCGTGATTATACGGCAATTGGGCTGCCAAACCCTGCACAAACTGCTGTCGGACAAGAATTTAATCCATCGACGACGTGGAGAATTGCTTGACGTTCGTGTTCGCGCGAGCCTAAAATTCTATTATGTTGTTCGGGGAGGGAACTTCGACTTATGGACTTCAAGCTAGGCGAAAAAGTCGTGTATCCAAACCATGGAGTTGGGCTCATTGAACAAATCAGTTACGGCTACGTCAACGG
>DATLWP010000213.1:0-2735 GCA_035576265.1 Candidatus Polarisedimenticolia bacterium | reverse complement strand
AAGGCGCGCCTTCTCTCGGTCGAACTTCTCAATTCCCTGTGAGGCAGGGCCGAATCGCAAATGAGACGGGGCGGCCCGAGAATTCCGCACAGGGACCACCGGTTGAACGGCTCGAATTTCCGGACGATTCAACCTATTGGCTTCGCCTGCGGTTTGTGGTAATTGTTACAGCCATGTGAACGCTGCTCCAACCAGGAGGGAATGCATGCCGACTACGACCCAGGACATCCGGCAGTCCCTGTTGGCCATAGACCCAGAATATCGGCGCCTCGCCGAAGAGCACTCCCGCTGTGAATCCCAACTCGAACAGATACTCGAATCTTCTTATTTGAGTTCGGAGGACCTCGTCCGGGAAGCAACCCTAAAGAAACTGAAACTGCGCCTGAAGGACCAGATGGAGTTGATGGTTGCCCGCAAGCAACAATCAGTGAATCACTAGGGCCCGTGACCAACTGATTTCTGTCGTACAATAGTTTTGTATTCAAGCGAAGCACGGGTGGATGCGGGCGCGGTGCGCCCGGATCGTCGCGCTGGGGTTTGTCCGACGCGCCGTCGGCGATTTCGGGATCACTGCAACGCGGCGCGCTCGCCGGCGCGTCCCGTGGCGCTGGTTTCGGCCGGCGCCGTCTGTTGAACGCACTCCCATGAGAAAGGGCCTTTCCTCCGAATGGTTAAGGACGCGTACAAATTCGCCATCCCGCCGCTCATCGCCGGAGCCGCCTGCTTGATTCCCGGATGGAGATGGCCCGCGGCGATTCTGATTTTTCTGGGGCTTTTCGTTTTCTATTTTTTTCGCGATCCCGAGCGGGCGATTCCCACGGATCGCGGCGCGGTCGTTTCGCCGGCGGACGGCCATGTCGTCGCGGTCGTGGACGAGCCACTCGACGCCGCTCCAGGCCGCCGCGTGAGCATCTTCCTTTCGATCTGGGACGTCCACGTACAGCGCGCGCCGGTGGCCGGCCGGGTCGCAAGCGTCGTTTATCGTCCCGGGAAGTTCTACGCAGCACTGCGTTCCGCGGCCTCTCGCGAAAACGAGCAGAACATCATTTCCATTCGTGCGGACGGAGGCACGTTGGTGTTCAAACAAATTGCCGGAGCGATCGCGCGCCGCGTGATATGCTGGAAACGGGAAGGTGATACGGTCGCTCTGGGCGAGCGCGTGGGCATGATTCGCTTCGGCTCGCGCGTGGATGTCTGGCTGCCGCAGGAAGCCGAAATCGTGGTTCGGCGCGGGCAGAAGGTCAAGGGCGGGGAAAGCATCCTGGCGACATGGATATCAACGAGATAGATACCATTGGAAACGAAGAAGAGCCCGGACGCCCTGTCCGCAATCATCGGCTCCGGCGCGGCGTCTACATTCTTCCCTCCTTTTTTACCGTAGCGAACCTTCTCTGCGGCTACTACGCGATTCTCGCCACTCTGGAAGGCCAGGTTGCGGACTTCGATAACGCCGCCAAGGCCATCGGCTTCGCCATATTGTTCGACGCGCTCGATGGACGCGTGGCCCGCGCGATGCGCACCAACAGTGCATTCGGCAGAGAACTCGATTCCCTCGCGGACGTGATCAGCTTTGGGATTGCTCCCGCCTTTCTCGCCTACGCCTGGGGCGTGCGCGCGATGGCGGTGGGGGGCGCTCCGGAAACGAGCCACCTGACGCAGATCGGCTGGCTGGTCGGCTTCTTCTATTTGGGCTGCTGCGCTTGGCGGCTCGCGCGGTTCAATATTCAGGGCATGGCGCCCGGCGGCAGCCGATACTTCGCCGGGATGCCTACTCCGGCCGCGGCGGGAATGATCGCCGCGAGCGTACACTACTTCGAGGATCCGATCGCGGATGCGCGCATCTCGGTCTTGTGGCTGCTGATCGTCATGGTGCTGGGCGTTCTGATGTCAAGCACGCTCCGCCATTACAGCTTCAAGGACATCCCGTGGACGCGTCGCTACCCCTCGCTTGCCGTCGTTCTGCTGGCGTTGCTGGTCGGCGCCATTGTGAAATTCTCGCGGCCCACGCTTCTGGCCATCGCGAGCGCCTACTTCGTTCACGGCATGCTGCTGTATTTGGTCCGCTCCGTCCGCCATCGCATGGCTTCCCGCCACGCCTGAGTGATGCAAGCCGGATTCCGGAATTCGAACCGCATCGCAATCGTGGGAGCCTCTTCGCTCCGCGGCAAAGAGCTGAAGCAGGTTCTCGAAGACCGCCATTTCCCCGCGACCGACATTCATTTGTACGATGAGACGGTCTTGGCCGGGACGCTCACCGAAGCCGCCGGAGAGCCGAGCTTCATTCGCGCGCTCGACGAAGACAGCTTCGAGGGTGTGCGCTTCGCATTTTTCGCCGGAATCACGGCCGACGCGGCGCGGAGCTGGCAGACAGCGCAGCGGGCGGGCGCCACCGTGATCGATTTGACCGGCGCCCTCGCTGATTCCGGCTACGGCGCATCGTCCGACGCCGCTCCGATCGTCCCCTGGATTCCGTCACTCGCGTCTGTGCTACCGCCCCGACGGGTGGCGGAAACCGGCGGCGCTCCTCGGGCCGTGGCGTACTCCTCCCCCGGAGCCGCGGTCATCATCTCGTGCACACTGGCGGCGGGTCTCGCGCCGTTCGCTCCACAGCGAATCGTCGTGCTGCTCTTCCCGCCCGTCTCCGAACACGACCAGGCGGGCATCGATGAGCTCGAAAGCCAGACGGCCAGCCTGTTGACGTTTCGCGAGATTGCCAAGCCCGTGTTCGACGCTCA
>DATLWP010000212.1:0-2593 GCA_035576265.1 Candidatus Polarisedimenticolia bacterium | reverse complement strand
CTGCCGCCAGGCCGGCAACTTCGTTCTGAAAGGCCGCAACGAGGTCGACTACATCGACGTCTCGCCGAAGCAGCTCGTGTCCGTCGCTGCGAGCCTGATTCCGTTCCTCGAAAACGACGACGCAAACCGCGCGCTGATGGGTTCGAACATGCAGCGCCAGGCGGTGCCCCTCATCAAGGGCGAAGCGCCGCTCGTCGGCACGGGTATGGAGCGCGTCACGGCCCGCGATTCGGGCGCCGTGATCGTCTGCAAGCGCGACGGCATCGTGGACCAAGTGGACTCCGAGCGCGTCATCGTGCGCGTCGAATCGGACCAGTCCGGCGTGCTGAGCCGTGAAGTCGGATCGGACATCTACCTGCTCACGAAGTTCAAGCGGTCGAACCAAAACACCTGCATCAGCCAGAAGCCGCTGGTCCGCGCGGGCGACCGCGTGAAGCAGGGCCAGGTGCTGGCCGACGGGCCGTGCACCGATCGCGGCGAGCTGGCGCTCGGACGGAACGTGCTGGTGGCGTTCCTTCCCTGGCGCGGGTACAACTTCGAAGACGCGATCCTGGTCAGCGAGAAGCTGGTGCAGGAGGATTACTACACCTCGATCCACATCGAGGAGTACGAAATCGAGGCGCGCGACACCAAGCTGGGCCCCGAGGAAATCACCCGCGACATTCCCAACATCAACGAGACTTTTTTGCGCAACCTCGACGAAAGCGGTGTGATTCGCATCGGCGCTACGGTGAAGCCGGGCGACATTCTCGTCGGCAAGGTGACTCCGAAGGGCGAAACCACGCTCACGCCGGAGGAAAAACTGCTGCGCGCGATCTTCGGCGAGAAGGCCGGCGACGTCCGCGACGCTTCGCTCTATTGTCCGCCGGGCATCGAGGGCACGATCGTCGACGTCAAGATCTTCTGCCGCAAGGGCGCGGAAAAAGACGAGCGCCACAAGGCCATCGAGGCCGCGCACGTGGCCAAGCTCGAGAAAAACCTCGCCGATGAAATCCGCATTCTCACCGACGAGCGCTTGAAGCGCCTGACCGACCTGCTCGGCGGGCAGAAGCTTGTCGCCGACCTTCATGACGAGCGCACCAACAAGCGCCTCCTCAGCAAGGGGGCGGAGCTGACGCGCGAGCTCCTCGAGAAGATCTCGACGCGCAACTTGAAGCGCCTCCGCCTGAGCGACAAGGACCCGCTGCTCATCGAAAAGATCGACGAGATCGAGGAGATGACCTCGCGGCAGATCGACGTCCTGCGAAAGATCACCGACGAGCGCATCGGCAAGCTCAAGAAGGGTGACGAGCTCCCGCCGGGCGTCATCAAGCTGGTGAAGGTTTATATCGCGATGAAGCGCAAGCTTTCCGTCGGCGACAAAATGGCGGGACGCCACGGCAATAAGGGCGTCATCGCTCGAATCGTGCCCGCGGAGGACATGCCCTACATGCCCGACGGCACGCCGGTTGAAATCGTGCTCAATCCGCTCGGCGTTCCTTCGCGTATGAACGTGGGCCAGATTCTCGAAACGCACCTCGGCTGGGCCTCCAAGGACCTCGGCGATCGCATTGCCAAAATGCTCGACGCCGAAGCGCAGGCCGACGCCGTGCGCAAGTGGTTCAAGGAAGCCTTTGGACCCACCTCGGTCTGGAAGACGATCTCCGAGCTCGATGACGAGGCGCTGCTCGATCTCGCCCACAGCTTCCGCGAGGGTGTTCCGGTCGCGACGCCGGTGTTCGATGGCGCCCGTGAGACCGATATTCGCCATCTGCTAGAGTTCGCCGAGCTGCCGGAAAGCGGCAAGATCACGCTCTACGACGGCATGACGGGCGATGAGTTCGGGCAGAATGTCACCGTTGGTTACATCTACATGCTCAAGCTGTCGCATCTGGTCGACGACAAGATTCACGCTCGCTCGATTGGTCCGTATTCACTCATCACGCAGCAGCCACTCGGAGGCAAGGCGCAGTTCGGCGGACAGCGCTTCGGCGAAATGGAAGTCTGGGCGCTCGAGGCCTACGGCGCCGCGCACATCCTGCAGGAGCTGCTGACGGCGAAGTCGGACGACGTGTATGGCCGCGCCAAGATTTACGAGGCGATCGTCAAGGGCGAACCCGGCATCGAACCGGGAGTGCCCGAGTCGTTCAACGTCCTGGTGCGCGAGTTGCAATCGCTCTGCCTTGAGGTCGAGCTGATGAAGCGCCAGAAGCCGCAACTGGAAAAAGCCGAAGCGGCCGATTAGCGCGCGGGCGAAATTTTAGCGCTCGCGCGCCACACGAAATCGTTGCAATGGAATTAGCCCCGGCGCAGCCGGGGAGGAGGACTGCCCTTGTATCGTTCAAGCCCTTATGACCGTGCCAGCCAGATCGCGGATTTCGATTCGATTCGCATCAGCCTGGCAAGTCCAGAAAAGATCCGGTCGTGGTCGCATGGTGAGGTGACCAAGCCGGAAACCATCAACTACCGCACGTTCAAGCCGGAACGCGACGGCCTGTTCTGCGCCAAGATTTTCGGCCCCGTCACCGACTGGGAGTGCCTCTGCGGCAAGTACAAGCGGATGAAGCATCGCGGCGTCATCTGCGACAAGTGCGGCGTCGAAGTCACGCTCAGC
>DATLWP010000211.1:0-2389 GCA_035576265.1 Candidatus Polarisedimenticolia bacterium | reverse complement strand
GCCATCAGTTTTTCGGGCCGTCGGCGCATGTCGAGAAAAATTCCCTTCATGCCTCTCAGCGTGTCGCTCATAAAGTCAAATGGAGCAAGCGCAAACGCACCGGCCCCGGTCCCGCGGCCAATGCCGGTCGGAAAACCAATCGCGGCCATGCGCTGGGCGTGTGCGTGCAGCATCGGAACTCTGTTGGCGTGGAATTGAGCGACCTCCACCAGGGCTTCCAGAGATTTCGTCAGGGCGGGATTCATAAACACCCCGCCGAGAGTGGCAAACGAAGGGTAGCCTGTGACCAGAATTGGAAGCCGGGGCAGGTGCGCGAGCCCGTCGAGTTTTTCATAGATCCGCGGCAACATAATCCGCAGAGTGAAGTTCGTGGGATCGTCGAGGAATTCGTCGTAGTCCTCGACCTTCATGTACTCGCCCTCGATATATTGCATCGGCTTGTTGGTCGGACGGCCGTAGCCTGGCCACTTGGTTTGTCTGTCGCCGAGCATGACGCTGCCCGCCGAGATGAAGTAGCCGAGGCCCGCGGCCTGGTCCGCGTCGAAATGGAGGGCCCATTTCTCCAGGAGCTCTTGTGCCTTCTCGGGATTGGCATCCAACTCTTGGTAAGTGATTCCGCCCAATCTAGCCAGCAAGTAGCCAAGATTCAAACGGATTGGAATGCGATCCGGCTGCTTGAGCGCATATACGTCCTGGAATCGCTGGGTTCGCTCGGCCAGTAGCTCTTCAGGTGTCTTGGACATATCGTCTTTTTCTTATCCTCTCGTGCTTCCCCGGCGTTGTGCTGTAACTATATTCGCATTCAAGCCTCACTCCTGCTCGACCACACATGAGCCGCGCAAATCCAACTCCTGTGGGTGCACAACGCGAAGCACAAGCCGCGCGGCTACCGGCACTGAGGCCGGTCGCGATCTTGGTGAAGGCGCTTGAGATCAAACTAGACCAAAGCCTTGCGGGTGGCCTCGGCTATCGCTTTACGTCGAAGTAGATACGCGCTGTAGCCAGGTATTCGACGATCTTCTTGTCGTCAAGACGCACCTCCAGTTCCGATACGCGGGCCCACTTCAGACCGCGAACGGTCTTGGCGGCTTCGGCGACTGCATTCTCCGTGGCTTTGGCAAAGCTTTCCTTTGACGATCCAACGATCTCGATGACTTTCTGCGGCATGGTTGCCTCCTTGTCGAGCGCCAAGTATATATAACGAAACGTGCCTAAGGCGCTAGGCATGCGCGACACAAAAAACGCGGGCTGCGAAGCCTTATGGGAAACGCCCAAACTGTTTTAAGTGTGGTTTCGGTATAGTATCGGAGGCGTGCCGACCGGACGAAAAACGTTTCCCTGGGACCGAAACCGAGCGGCGCACTGCGTTTTTCACTGGGAGCCAGCTAGGCGAGATTTCTGGGGACGTCCCCGAGCCGAAGGAGCCTCTTATGGACACGAAAGAATTCGCAAAGGGAATTGAAAACTTCGTTCGTCCAGCAACTTTTCCGGTGGCGGCGAAAATGCTGAAGCCCGATGAGCCGGTTCCAGAAAGAGCCAGGCGTCCCCGCCGCGACATGGGAATTCAAATTGCGAATTGCCAGGCAATCGCGATGGCGCGCCGATATGGATGGACGATTGCGGTTGGGGCGGAGGATATAAATTGCCCTCTTACCAAAACAGCCTTCGGATTCGCGCCAGTGACAGACTTCTACACCTCGGGGCAGCTTGCTTGCGGTATGTACACAGAGACGGCCGAAGCGGGAGCGCGGAGCGAAGCGGCCACGCCCAAGCTAGCGGAAGGGCGGTACAAGTACCTACTGGTTGCCCCTGCAGCGACCGCAGAATTTTCTCCGGACGCGCTCATCATCTATGGGAACTCAGCGCAGGTCCTGCGTCTTGTTACGGCTGCGCTTTGGAAGAGAGGGGGCTCACTGACGAGCACGATCACTGGGCGCGTGGATTGTTCAGATGAAGTGATCGCGACAATGCTAACAGGAGATTACCAGGTGATTTTGCCTTGCTATGGTGACCGAGTCCTCGGACAGACGCAGGACCACGAGATGGCGTTTTCGTTGCCGGGCGCAAAGATGGACGAGTTACTGAAAGGGCTGGAAGGCACGCAGAAGGGCGGCCTCTGCTATCCGATTCCCACGTTTCTGCGCTATACGCCGCAGTATCCTGAGCACTACTACGAACTGGAGAAAATCTGGGCGAGCATGCCCCGCAAATAGGGACCGCGAGGGAACGTGAGGCGTCTTCCCGTGCATATGATATGCCTGCGGCCACATGTAAGCATGGACCGACCTCGACTTGATCTTCTAATCGGTGGGAAGCGGTGCCGCCGTGATTTCGGAAGTTTAAGCTGCCGGGCCTAATTCTGCGGATTCTGCGACTCTGCTGCCTGCGG
>DATLWP010000210.1:0-4568 GCA_035576265.1 Candidatus Polarisedimenticolia bacterium | reverse complement strand
CCGGCCATCAGGCCATTCTCAGCAAGCTGACCATCGACGCGACCGGTGACGGCGATATCTTTGCGTCCGCCGGAGCCGACTTTGAGGGCGCTGTGGATCACAGCCTCCGCAGCGGCATGCTTGCCGTCGTCTTCCGGCTCGGCGACGTCGATTATTTGAAGTTCAGCGGGTTCCGGCAGTCCGAACCCGAGGCGTACAAAGCCATCATGGACGAGATTCGTGCCGTCGGCGGCTTCTCGCTGCTACCCGTAGCGACGCATCGCGACGATCAGGTCTGGGTCAACAACTGGGTGCCCAACAACGACTGCCTCAACGTCGAGCACCTCACCTCCGCCGAAGTGAAGGTGCGCAAGGTGATGCGCAAGGCCCACCAGATTCTCCGGCGCAAGATGCCCGGCTTCGAAAAGAGCTTCATCCTCGATACCGCCTCGCAGATTGGCACGCGAGGCAGCCGCCGCCTGCTCGGAGAATATGTCGTCACCATGCAAGACCTGCGGTCCGGCGCGGTCTATGACGACACCATCGCCGCTATTCCCCGTTTCACCGAAAATCTCTCCGCGCAGACTCCCAATCGCTGTATCCCTTACCGCTCTCTCGTGCCGCGCACTACGGAGAATCTTCTCGTCGCTGGCCGCTGCTTCTCATCCGACGTCACCGCCAACGATGTCCTCAATCTCATCCCCTTCTGCATTCAAATGGGCGAAGCCGCCGGCACGGCGGCAGCGCTGTCTCTTAAACATCATGTCAGTCCCCGGCACGTAGATCCCGCATCGCTTCAACAACGGCTCCTCCAGCAGGGCGCCTGGCTCCCCAACGAAGTCCGCCATGCTCTCGCCGATTCCAAGCCCGCGTCGCGCCTCTCGCCTTGAATCGTCGCCTGAATTTACCCACGTGAAAAGTTTTCTCGAAAGATTGCGGGGCGGCTCAAAGTTGCCGTTCTGCAACCCGTTTATTTCCGCCCGCGCTGCCGTCCCAAAACAGCCGCCTAATCGCAACACGTGTAGCGATTAGAAACGCTCGCAAGTCATAGTCAGATAGCCACTTGCAGTGATGCCTCGCAACGCCGAATTTGCGTCGTATGGTAGGGTGGAATGTGGAGCATGTGCGCAATTCCGGTGCCGGAAGCTGGCTCCCGAAGGGAGAAGCGTAAGTCGGTCGATTCGAGAAGACGAAAGCCAGAGTTGGCGCTGCAATCCCGGCTGGGGGGCCGGCACCGGCGCCAGACCGATTTCTAATCGCTACACAAGTGGAAACCGGACACCCGCCAAGTGATAGAAAACATTCATCGGCAGCCCTTTCTAATCGCTACACTCCGCGGTCCGTGGCCGCGGCGTTCTGCTTCACCTCGCTGCTGCTCGCGGCCCTCGCGATCCCCATCGCCTCGCGCGCCGATGAGCCCTACGCCCGCAGCCGCACCTTCGACTTGCAGCATCTCACCACGCACCTTTGGTTCGACGTTGACCACCGCAAGATCCGCGGCGAGGTCACCGAATCGGTTGCCGTCCTTCGCGACAACCTCGCCGAACTTCGGTTCGACTCGGTCGATCTCAAAATCGAGAGCGTCACCGTGGATGGCAAGCCCGCGAAATTCTCAACGACGCCGACAGAGCTCGTCGTCTCACTCGACGAACCCGCCGCGCGCGGCGAGCACCACGAAGTCTTCATCCGCTATGCGGGACAGCCAAGACAAGGGCTGTATTTCGTCCTCCCCGACAAGAATTACCCTCAGCAGCCCGTCGAGATATGGACGCAAGGCGAGGCCGAAGACACGCGCTATTACATTCCGGTCTACGATTATCCGAACGACCGCACCACATCGGAAATGCTGCTCACCGTTCCGGCCTCGTGGATCACCATTTCAAACGGCCAACTCCTCGAAATCCAGGACGAGCCCGACGGCACCAAGACTTGGCGCTGGCAACAGTCCGAGCCGCTTTCAACGTACTTGATCTCGGTCGTTGCGGGAGAATTCGTCGAGCGAGTGGAATCGTGGCACGGCGTTCCCGTCCGCTACGTCGTCCCGCGCGGCAAGGAATCCACCATCGACTCAACATTCGCGCGCACACGCGACATGCTCGAACTCTTCTCCCGCAGGCTCGGCGTGCCGTATCCCTGGCCGCAGTACGCGCAAACCTCCGTCGACGACTTCGTGGCCGGTGGGATGGAAAACACGAGCGCCACTACGCTATCCACGCACGATTTGGTCAGCCCGGCGCTCGCGCGCGAGCAGCGCACCGGAGACGATACCGTGACTTCGCACGAGCTCGCCCATCAGTGGTTCGGCGATCTCGTCACCTGCAAGGACTGGGGAAATCTCTGGCTCAACGAAGGCTTTGCCACCTTTCTCGAGCATTTCTGGATGGAACGGCATTACGGCGCGGACGACGCCGCCTACGAATATTGGCGCGAGCAATCCCGGTGGTTCGCGCAGAAACGCCTGTATCCCGTGCCGATCTTGAACCGCAAATTCAAGGACTCCACCGAATACGCCGGAAACATTTATACAAAGGCTGCCTGGGTCTTGCGGATGCTTCGGGGAGAGCTTGGCGACGACGGTTTCTTTCGTGGTCTGCACCACTATCTCGAGGCGAACCGCGGGCAAAACGTCGTCACCGCCGATCTGCAGAAGGCCATCGAGCAGGCCACTTCGGTAAACGTCGACAAATTCTTCCACCAGTGGGTCTACCGCGCCGGAGCTCCGCAGTTTGAGGTCAGCTATGCCTACGATGCGGAAGCCCGACAGGTGAAGCTCGACGTAAAACAAACGCAAACCATCGCAGGGCTCGTCGGCCTGTTCGACGTTCCGATTGAAGTGGAAATCGCCACGACGAGCGGCAGCCGGAGCTATCCCATCGAAATCAGCGAAGCAAGCGGGAGTTTCACGCTTCCCGCGGATGGCGCGCCGCTCATGGTTATTTTCGACAAAGGCGACAGGACTCTGAAATCGGTCGACTTCAAGAAGGATCCCGCTCTGTGGATCTATCAATTGAAAAACGCCGAGACAGTCCCCGATCGCGCCGACGCTGCCTTGGCGCTCGGCAACATCCGGAACAACTCGGACGCCGTCGCGGCCCTCAGCGATGCGGCGCTGCACGATCCTTTCTGGGGAGTGCGGGTGGAGGCCCTGCGGGCCCTCGGCCGGATCGCCGGTCCGGAAGCGGAAAAGACGATCCTCACTGCGGCAAGCGCAGCGAGTGGTGACCAGCCTTGGGTCCGCGACGTCGCCGTCAGCGAGCTCGGACAATTCAAATCGGACTCATCCCTCGCATCGAAACTCGTGGACATTGCGGCGAACGACAGCGCCTACCGAGTCCGCGCTGCGGCGCTTCGCGCGCTTGCCGCGATCAAAGCTCCGAGTGCATACGGGACGCTTACGGCCGCGCTGCAATCGGACTCCCCGGACGATATCCTCCGGCGCGCCGCCCTCACCGCTCTGGGCGCGCTCGGCGACGACCGGGCCGTACCGGCTTTGCTTGAGTGGTCTGCGCCCGGAAAGCCGCTCCGCGATCGGCGCGTGGCGATCGGCTCCGTGGCTAGGCTCGACAAAAAGAACAAGGAAATTACCCGCACGCTGATCGCTTGCCTTCACGAGCCTTATTTCGACGTGAGGCAGTCGGCAATTCTCGCCATTTGGCTGCGCCGTGATCCCGACGCCATCGCCCCGCTCGAGGAACTTCTTAAGAGCGGTGGGCTCAGCATCGGTGAAAGGCCTCACGTGGAAGCGGCCCTCGCCGCCCTCAAAGAGCAGGGCCGCACGAAATAGGAGCGAAAAGCGAGTGTCACGCGAGGAGAATACGCAGATCGCGCAAATTGTTGCCGGTGGGACCCGTAATTACCGCGTCCTCCAGGCGGGCAAAAAAGTTGTACGCGTCGGAGCGCCTCCGAAAATCTGCAGGGTCCAGACCTGCCGCTCGCGCGTGCCCAAGCGTTTTGCCGTCCGCCACCGCACCGGCCGCGGGGCTGTTCCCGTCGATTCCGTCCGTCCCGGCGCTGAGCACGGTAACGTCCTTCCCTGCGATCTTCGGCACGCAGGCAAGAACGAACGCGGAATTTCGCCCGCCCATTCCCCTGCCCGTCACCGGGCTGCTCAGTTCTCCGTCGGCCAGTACGGCTACAGGCCTGTCTGGATTCGCTTTTTTCAAGGATTCCAATTGCGCGAGCAGGTAGTCGGCGGCTTTCTCGAGCGGCCAGTTGTCGGTCGAATTGTCGCAGAGAGAACGGTAGCCCCTGGCTTCGCAAGCATGATGCGCCGCGTGCATCAATTCGTGCGCGCCGAGCAGCAGGGCGAAATGCGAACGAACAAAGGCCGCATCCCCTGCTTTGGGAGTTTCGCGCAGCGCGTGATTCTCAAACACGGAGCGGAGCGATGCGGGCAATTTGCTGGCGAGATCGTATTCCTTCGCGATGCGCTCGGCATCGTCAATTGTGGTCGGATCCGGCAGCGTGGGCCCGGATGCCAGCGCCGATTCCTGTCCCTCCGGCACATCGCTCACCGCCCAAGTCAGTTTCAGCGAGCGTGGCGCCGCCGCAGCCAGGCGCCCGCCCTTCGTCGCCGACAGATGCTTGCG
>DATLWP010000209.1:0-1854 GCA_035576265.1 Candidatus Polarisedimenticolia bacterium | reverse complement strand
GGTGACGGGCGCGTCGACGGTGTAGGCAATGGCGCCGCAGAGGCAGCTCCCGGAAAGTTGGGCGGTCATAAGTAGGGCCTTTGTAAGTTTCCCAACGTTACTTTAGCGAGTTTGCCGCAAGATGCGGATTCTTTCCGTCGGGACGCGTGCGTACAGATCAGAGCCGCCTGCGGTAATATTCGTCGGACAATGGGTTATCTCGTCGAAGGTGTCTGGAAGGATCTGCCGCGCGACACGCGCAAAACGGGCGGTGAGTTCATCCGCCCCGAGTCGATTTTCCGCGAGCGGGTCACGGCCGACGGCTCTTCGGGCTTCAAGGCGGCAGCCGGGCGCTATCACCTCTACGTTTCGCTCGCCTGCCCGTGGGCGCACCGCACGGTGATTTTCCGCAAGCTCAAAGGACTCGAGGGCGCGATCTCGCTCTCGATCGTCGATCCGCTCATGGTGGAAAACGGCTGGACGTTCAGCGAGGGACCCGGCTGCATTCCCGACACGGTGAACGGCGCCTCGTACTTGTACCAGATCTATCTCAAGGCGCGGCCCGGACTCTCGGGCCGCGTGACGGTGCCCGTGCTGTGGGACAAGCAGCGCGGCACCATTGTCAACAACGAATCCTCCGAGATCATCCGCATGCTGAATAGCGAGTTCGACGCTTTCGCGGAGAAATCGGTGCCCGACATGTATCCGCCCGAGCTGCGCCCGGACATCGACCGCTGGAACGATCTCATCTACCGCACGGTGAATAACGGCGTCTATCGCGCCGGGTTCGCCACCGCGCAGGGCAAGTACGAAAAGGCAGTGGGCGAGCTGTTCGCGACGCTCGAGACGCTCGAACGGCACCTGGCCCAGAGCCGCTACCTCTGCGGCGAGCGTATCACCGAAGCCGATTGGCGGCTCTTCACCACGCTCGTGCGCTTCGATGCGGTGTATCACTACCACTTCAAGTGCAACCGGCGACGGCTGCGCGACTATTCGAACCTGTGGGCTTACACGCGCGAGCTGTATCAAGTGTCGGGCGTCGCTTCGACGGTCGACCTACGGCAGATCAAGGAGCATTACTATCGCAGCCAGAAAGAAGTGAACCCGAGCCAGATTGTGCCGGTCGGTCCCGAGATCGATTTCACCGAGCCGCACGGGCGAGCGAAGTAACGTCAAAGGGGACGTGAACCGTGCACGATCATTGCGGCTTCATCTCGCGCAGCAAAGGTGCGGCCTGTTCTTCGGTGATTTCGCCCAACACAAGCGGAGCGCCGGCGGCTGGCCATGCCCAGGAGCGCACCGGCTTGTACGCGATGACGACAAAGTAGCGATTGCCGGCCACCACATTGAGCGAGACTTGCTGCTTCCACAGAGGGGGATCGGGTTTGAGCAAGTGCGGACCGGGCGCGACTTCGAGCTTGATGTACGTCTGCCTCGGAAGGCTGGCAACCTTCTGCCCGTTGTCGGTAACGACCTGGTTGCTTGGCACTAGCGTGCGTCCGCTGTCGTTGAAGATGTACAGCTCGGCCGAGCGCTCTTGAACCGGGGCGGATGGCGCAGACGCGGGGCCTGAAGACTCCTGCGCTTGTGCGTTACAGGCTAGAACGAGCGCCAGTCCGACGAGCGCTTTGAACTCAAAGTATGCAAACCGGCACATGTTCGCTCAGTCGTGAAAGACCGCCGGAATTCTCGCTTCGCAAATGATGCTATGACTTCGGGGCGAGGTTGTTTTGATTTGGATCAATAGCGCATCGATATCGGGCGACCTAAACGGGCCGGAGCGATTTCTTACTGGGGGCGGATTAGACGGCTCTGATTAAAGAGCTTTGGCCCTGAGCCTCTCGCCGCGATGCTCCGACGGGCTCGCCATACAAA
>DATLWP010000208.1:0-1803 GCA_035576265.1 Candidatus Polarisedimenticolia bacterium | reverse complement strand
ACTTCGCTTCACGGATGCCAACATCAACGGTCTCCTCATAGGGATCGAGGACAGAGCTCCGCGGTTCGAAAAATTTGGCGTAAATCAGGCGTACTGAGTGCACTGACAGGAATACGAAGGCAATCGTGAAGAGGACTCGATGCAGAATCTTCACCCTAGGTCCTCCTACCGCCCGGCGGACAAGCTGCGAGCACTGCGGCCCCATATGGCCGCCACGCCTTGGCGAGTCATCTTGATCCGCTCGTTGGGCCGCGCCGCTAGCGCTTCCGACACACCAACTCACCCTTGGCGATCGGCACGATCATGGCGTCGACGCGCTCGTCCGCCAAGGCGCGGTCGAGCATCGGCTGCAGAGTCGGCGCGTGGTTGATGGCGTTGTCGGCGACGAGCAGGCCGCCGCTCACGAGGCGCGGAATCACGGCTTCGTAACAGTCTCTGTACACCTCTTTCTCCGCGTCGAGGAAGCAGAAGGCGATGTCGCTGTCGCCCTCCAGGTGGTCGCGGGCGTCGCCGTGTACGAATTCGACGACGTCGCCGACGCCGGTGAGCGCGAAGGTCTCCCTCGCGAGGGCCGCCTTTTCCGCCATGACCTCGTAGGTGGTCAGGCGACGGCCGACTTGGCGACAGGCAAGCGCAATCCAGAGCGCCGAGTAGCCAGCGCTGGTTCCAATCTCAAGGTAGCGGCCGGGAGGCGCTCCCGCCGCGAGCAGGGCCACGAAGCGGCCGGTATCGGGAGGAATCTGGCGCAGGCGCTGGAGGCGCGCGGTGCCATCGACGCGGTCGCGGATGTCGATGCCCTCAAGGTACGCCATACGTGCGGTGATCGCCTGCGGGATGTCGTGGAACACCTGTCCCCCTATGCGTCGGCCCAACGCGCGGCTTCAGGTGCGGCGGTCGCCGATAGGCGTCACGGACCGCAACAGGCTGTCCGAGCCCAACGGCGCCTGCATGCCGTAGCTAGCCTGTTCACTGCAATACCTTCTTGATTCGATTCAACGTACGTGTCTGCTGTCGCTGGATCTTCCGGAGTACGCGAGTAATGTCTGCATCGCGATGGAAATTCCCAGCCACTGAGTTGCCCGGTGGTCTGGCGACCCTAAGGAGCAAAGACTCAATGTCCTTAAGGTAGCGAACACGGGCGATTCGGTAGATGGCAAACCGATCCCACTTGTTTCTGTGTCGATCTCTGGTATGCGAGTGAAGACGCCAAAATAAATCCCTGGCCAAGCCTATGTAATACAGCGTCCGGCGTTTGTAGAGCACGTACAGTCCTGAGTACCCTCGCATCAGGGCGCGGAGTTCCTCGCGGAAGGTGGCCTCAAACAAGAGTTCGCGGGGTAACGGCTGTGATACGCCCTTGATCAGCGCTCCCTTGGTCGTCTTGCGACGTACCTTTGTCTCGCGTTTCCGAGGTGCCATCTTCCGAGCCCTCATCATTGAATCAGGCTAACGTTGCGAGCAAGCCGCGGCGGGCAAGACCGGCTGTTTCTCAAGCTGGTCGATTACGCCGAAGCCCGCCGTCGGCTTGAGTCGCTAGTTAGCCACCTCGGGATTCTGTCCAGTACTAGCCAGCACAGCCTCAAAATAAGCGCGATACTTGCCATGCAACGCCCCGATATTCTTTCCAAAGCGGATGTCCAAGGCAGCATGAGCGTTCAGAAGCATCAGAGCTGCGTTCGATAAATGCACTCTCGTCAACTCAGCACTCGGAAGGAGACCAAGCGACTCGATCTCGTCTGAATCGGAAGCAGTTGCGTAGCGCTGCAGATCTCGGATCTTGGAGTGGACGGGGCTACTCATAGG
>DATLWP010000207.1:0-16082 GCA_035576265.1 Candidatus Polarisedimenticolia bacterium | reverse complement strand
CGTGCACCTAATTCTATTTCTCTCGAGCGGAAGGTAGCGATGCGCCAGAAACGCTCGTCGAACGTGATGCGTATTCGCTCCTCTCTCCACGTCAAGACTTGATCCCGCCGTTGGCAGTACCACGGGGCGGTCCCAACGTTCCCATTCGTTTTTGATACCGCCGGTTGCCGCGACACTCGATGAATACCGCGATCGTCCGCCGGAGATCCATGGAACTCAAGTGCACCGGCAGGTTTACACGCCGTATCGCACTTACGCAAAGGTGTTCCAGCGTCCTCTTGGTCTACAGGTGATGTTGCCAGCAGCGGACGTACCTCAGGGTTCGCATCCGCAGTTAGCCCTAGAAGGGGTGTGCCAGATAGCCGGCTCCGTCTTCCGAGACCATCTGCGACCGATCTTCGATCGACACTTGGTTCATCTCGGTCTGCTTCACCGTCTGCCCCACCACACCACCGAAACAGTGTCGGGCTTGCGGTCCCTGATGACTCGATCGTCGTGGAAAGTACTCGGATAGGCTTGTGCTTTTCTTCGTACATGTTCACCCTCTCCGGTCGACCCCTCCGGTCGGGATTAAACCGCCTCCCGCGGTCTAATCCCTGTCGAAGGTGAACTCGTCCTCAAAACTGTAGCTAACCGCTCCACTCCTCCCGCTTCCGACGGAGTCAAACAATCCGCCTGGGCGTCGAGACTCACACAAGACAGCAAGCGGGAAAGACTTGTGAACCCGAAAACGTGGCAATTTCGCCGCTCGGGTCGCCTGCAACCCCGGGGAACAGATTCGTCTTCACAGATCGAACATGCTCGACCAGTTACAAGAATGCCCTCGCTTCCCGTGTACCAAAGAACTCGGCCCGGCCACGACAGCATTAGTGACTGTGTGTCGCATCAGATGCAGCGATCCGTTAGAGACGACACAATAACAAACAATTGCCGGGTCATCACACGCAGACACCTCGGTCTTGCGACTGAGTGAACCTCCTTACACACGCGAAATCAGTGCTGGGGAGAGTGGGAGAGCCGCTTAGAGATCATAGTAGCGTGAAGTTCTCCTCCGCTCTTGTCCCAACTTCCCATGCAAATCACGTAGTCGCCATCCTTCACCTGACTGCTGTCGATGTCGTTGACGTTCTTTTCGTGGTGATACTGACTGACCCACTTCGTAGAACTGTCGTACGTAATGGTTCTCTCTGCGTTTGTTTTCTCGTCACGAACAGTCAGATTAGACTTTTCCGCACTGCTTCTCACAACAAAACCTTCCACGCGCGCCTTCTTGGCCTGAGCAGAAGCCTGTTGCGCGAACACAGCCATCACCGCCGGGATGGTAATTACTAAGGCCAACAGCAGAGCGAGTTGCTTCTTCGTCATGTTTTTCTCCTTGTCACCCGGGATCACCGGGATGACGTGATGTTGTGGCCTAAACACGGGACCCGGGGCCCAAAAGAGCACACTGCCTTCAACCTCGACTTCCTAACCTAAGGTCTGCGCTGCATCCCCTGCTACCGATTGCCCTGCTCAAATCTGATCACTGGACGAGTCAGTCGCCCGGTGGGCGGTCTCGTTTCATTCAGCGATCAGACTATTCAGTACAGCACTGCATTCTCACCTTCTTCAGCGATTCTCTGCTGGAAAAGCGCTACGATCTTGTCCCGCCGGGCCATCACCGCCTTCACTTCTGCTTTATTGAGATAGTGTTTGGTTGCTTCTGTCAGCGTGTTCGCGTCCAGAGCCTTGAGCTTCTCAAACAACTGCCGGTCGCAACGTACCAAATCCTTGGGAGCCCTCAGATCCTTGTTCCAGCGAAACGCGCGGCTGAAGTCAATCCTCCAAATCTTCCAATCCTCGCCGATCAGCACGTTGGTCAGATTAATATCGTAATCACCGACCAACTGGTCGAAGACGCGAATCTTGTACATCTGCTTGTTCCAGGCAGCTGTATCCGGCGCGTTTAATCCTTCCTTGGCGCGGTCCGCCTCATCCATCTTCACCGGCAACCACCAACTGAGCGAGCCTGTATGGCCATTCCATTTGCGTTCCACATACACCGGCACCATGTCGTCCAAACCAACCAATTCGGCAAGTTTATAAGCTGCGATATTGTATTTGTACGAATCCACGAAGTTTATCTGCAGGCCGGAGGAAAACTGCTTCGTGGCATCGTGTTCGTCGATCGATTGGAAAGAAGCGTCGTGGGTGATCGTGCCGTCGGAGAGCGTAAGTCGGAAAGTGTCGGTGACGCCTTTTTTGGCATACCGACTGTTCACTACTTTGGCGGTGAGAAGGAAATGCTCAATCTGTTCCTTGGTCACGCTTGGCTCATCCGAGGCAAGCACGACGAGCCCACAGGTCAGGCACACTAGGGTTCCAACCATTGCCGTGGCCCGCCGCAGATGACGCAGCTTCATGGCACACGCCCCCATTAAGTGAGCCAAAGTGTACTCCCTTCTGCCGCAGTCGACAACACAAAATAGCCAAACAGGCTGGCCCATCACAGCTGGCCAGACACGCGGCTGAAACCTCAGGGAAGGGCGGCTTGGAGCCTTTGGCGGGCCTCGCTGCGATAGAACACTTCAACGCAGGTAATTCGCATCTCGACAACTTCGAGTACCGGCATTCCCTCCTCGGAGTTTGAAGCGGCACTCTATTGCGTTCTTGTCAGTTGAGCCGCTTGGACCGATTTTGCACCGCGTTGTGTGGAACTTTCTCGGGGAGGTAGCGATGGATTCTTGCAATCGCAAGTGTTGCTTACTCTGCTTCTGGGCGTCCCATCGGACGGCTTTAACGACAGCGCTAACGGCAAAATTTGAGATCACCGTTGTAGTGTGCGAGGTCTGTTAGGTAGACATCCAAAAGGCGTTCCGCAAACCGAAGGCGTGAAACGTGATGTTTTTCTCAGGGAGCAAGCGCTTCGAGAGTACTGCTGCGATGGCCGCCTATGCCGTAAAGACGCGCGCTCCACGTGAAAATCATTCCGCGACATCGCAAACAGGCGAGATGGGTGTATAATCGCCACAATTTTGGAGTCAAGAAGGGAAACCCCGGCAGAAATGTTGCACCCTTTCCGCCGCGCATTCGCACGCCAGATCTGCAATTTTGTTGCTCTGTTTCTGGCGTTGGCTGGCCTGCCATGGGCCGGACGAGCCCAGACCCAGACGGAATCTGACGCTGTAGTTGCCGTCGGCGACGTTCACGGCGATTTTGACGACTTGACTGGCATTCTGCGGCGCGTAGGACTCATCGACGAGCAGTACCATTGGACCGGCGGCAAAGCCACGTTCGTACAGGTGGGAGACCTGATCGATCGCGGTCCCAAGCCGCGCGACGTGCTCGACCTCATGATCGCGCTCGAGAAAGAAGCGCCAGAGGCTGGGGGGCGAGTCGTTCTCGTACTGGGCAATCACGAAGTAATGAACATGATGGGTGACGTGCGGTATGTCACACCCGGCAACTATGCCAGTTTTGCGGACCCCCACTCCGAGGAGCGGCAGAAATCTGCCTACCAGCAGTACGTGAAATGGCGACGTGACCACCAGGCGCTCCTGGCAGAACTTCCCCAGCCGATGGAGGTCACGGAAGCAGAATGGCTGGCGCGTCATCCATTGGGTTTTATCGAGCAGCGAGAGGCCTTCAGCCCGAAAGGAGCATATGGAAAATGGCTGCGGGAACACGCTGCAGTCGCCGACATCGATGGCGTTCTCTTCCTGCATGGCGGAATAAGTCCGGGCGTAGCCCATCTGAGAGTGGATACGATCAACAGCCAAGTGCGCGACGAAATTAAGACGTTCGACGCCACCAAACAATATCTCGTGGATGAAAACGTGATCTTGCCATTTTTCACGTTCCCGGAAATGATCGCAGCGGTGCAGGCGGAGCTGACGGCCGAGCGCAAACAAAGAGTGCCCTCCGATCAGCAAAAGCAGGCGAGGCTGATTCAGTTTCTGGGGCTTGGCAACTGGCTCTGCATTCGCGAAGACGGTCCATTGTGGTTCCGAGGCTACGATCACTGGACCGAAGACCAAGGTGCGGCAGAAGTTGGAAAGGTGCTGGATACCTATCACATCGCCCACATCGTAACAGGACACACCCCGCAGAAAGGCGGGCGCATCCGGCCACGGTTCGGTAACAAAGTAATCTTGATTGACACCGGTATGCTCAGCAGCTACTACCCGGGAGGCAGGGCGTCAGCGCTGGAAATCTGCAGCCATGCTAAGTTTTTGGCCGAATATATGGACGAGCAGGACGTGCTGATTGAGCCCGCCGGATCCGGAAAGCCAGGTAGTATATCGGCGGCTACTGGGGTTGGCGACGGCTCCAAGCCTGCTGGCGTCCCGGGGGGTGGGCGAGTCTGCGCTGAGGCGCCGGCATCCGCGCAGTAAGACAGCAGCTACAGGCTCACACGGCCTACACGCGATTTATGACGCCTGCGAGAAAGGGCCCGGAGGCGACGTGACAGCTTGCCTTGCCAAGTGCAGTTATTCGCGTTCGCTTTCGGCGGCGCTGCGCCGACCTCCCATAGGCCCTTCGACCATCAATCGTAGCAGTTGGACCTCAGCACGAGAGCGTGTCTGATGCTCGCTCCACCACGTGGGTGGCTCGGCAATCAGACCAATAGCGGGAAATCGCGTTGGCGCAAAGGAGCCGCATTCGACGTATAGGAGATTAACGTGGCCTTGCAGATAGCGAGCCGCGAAGTGGACGGTGTGGCCGTCGTGGCGCTCGAAGGGCGCATCGTGTTCGGAGAGGAAAGTAGCGCGCTGCGCAAGAAAGTGAAAGGCCTGCTCGCCGGCGGTAGCAAGAAGATCGTCCTCAACGTGGACAAGGTCAGCTTTCTCGACAGCAGCGGCATCGGCACGCTTGTCGCTGCATATCACACAGCGAAGTCGCACGGCGCATCTTTGGCGCTCTGCTGCTTGGGGCCGAGCGTCGAGGGAATGCTAAGGATCACCAAACTGCTAACCGTCTTCAGCACGTACAAGACTGAAGCGGATGCAGTACGGAGTCTCGCCGCGTAGTGCTTAGTGGTTGTTCTGGGAATATCGGTGCCGTCCGGACTCGAATAGAACCCGGAAACAAAGTTTTACCGGGCGAAGATGGCCTGGTCAGAAAAGAAGCTGATGCAGTTTCCTCAGCCCGGCCCCTTCTGAGGGCGTACTGCGTTGAAGGTGATTCAGGAACGGCTAGGCCATGCCTCAGCCGGTTCCCTGACACTTGATGTGTACACGCACGCGGAGTGGGAAGAGAGCGCAGAAGCGGCGCAATTGGCCGGAGAACACATCGAAAAAGCCGTGAATTTTGTCAGCTTAAGTGCAGTTCAGCAAAAAGGGCCTGCTGACCAAGATCAGCAAGCCCTTTTAACCGTTTAAGATAGCTGGTTGCGGGGGTCGGATTTGAACCGACGACCTCCGGGTTATGAGCCCGACGAGCTACCAGGCTGCTCCACCCCGCGAAACCATGATAGCGGATGGTTACAGCGCGGTCAAACGAATCCGGGCGAATCCTGGCGAAGCGCGCTTCCTTCGCCTGCCGCTCACCAGGAACTGTAGGGCGTATTTTCGAACGGCGAGACTTTGTCCGACGCCGAGTGCACGTCACAGATGCCGATGAAAGACTGATCGGGACTCAGCACGGTGTCGCAGCTTGCCGTGGTCCAGTCCTTCTGGCGGGTGATGGGGTCGTTAGGAATGTCGCGCAGGTACTGCGCGGCTACGAGATCGTCGAGCGAACTCGGACTCGCTTCCTTGTCGAGTGTGTAATCCTGAATCGCCTTTCGCATCTCGGCCAAGTCCTGCCGCAGGGCCGCCTCGCGCGCGCGAACAATCGTTTGTTCGTAATGCCCTGCGGCGATCGTGGCAAGAATCGCGATAATCGCGATCACGACCATCAATTCGAGCAGCGTGAATCCGCGCGGCCCCCGCGCCTTGCGCTCCGTTTCGTGTTGCATGGATTTCAGCATCGCCGTCGATTCGTCGTTGCGCGCCGAAACGCGCTCGCTACCAATCCGAATATTGCGTTCCGTCGAGCGCCGTGCCCGTCGATTTGCTGTACACGTCGAAGACGTCCTGGCCGCCCCAGGAAGTCGAGTCCGGGTCGTCCTGCACCGACCGCAAGCCCCAGTCGGTATTTCCAGTCATCGGGTCCTTGGGAATTTCGCGCAAGAAGCGAATATGCCGATCCTTCGCGCCCGTTAGTTGCACCCCGGTTACCAAAGTCTGCAAATCCGGCGGATATCCTTCCGTGCCCGCCTGCACCTGTATAAGATTCTTGTCCGCATAGTCTTTGTAACGGTCGACTGCATCGCGGATCTCGCGCAGATCGTAGCGGAGGCTTGTTTCCTTGTGCCGGATCACCGTCACGCGCTCGAGCGGGAGCGCAACGGCCGCCAGTACCAGCAGGATCGCGCAGGCGATCACCAGCTCGATCAGCGTCATTCCGGCCGCAGCCGCTCGATGCTTCAGAGGCTGCTGCGGCCGCTCAGAATCCCCCGGGCGCGCGAGCGGCCCCGCCACGTACGCTCTGGTTCTGCCGCGCAAAGTCCCACGCATCTCGCCCTCACTGCACCTGGATCGTGGCCACGCCGGAAACCATCGGAATCGTCCGCTGTTGCGAGTCGCGCGCGTTCACCTGAAGGATCTGCAGCGTGGAGGTTCCCGGAGCAACCGCACGAACCACGATTCCGAGCAGCGTTCCCGAACCGTTCACGCCGGGCGTATTCGGCTGGCGCGTCGCAGAGACGATGACTTCGCCTCGCTGCTGGTCAATCCGCTGCACGATAGCGATTTCCTGCGTGCCGCCGGAAAGAAATCCTCCGTTGCGGACTTCTTCCACCTGCACCACCGCTGGATCGTAGTGAATCAACAACGGAATCGAGTAAAGATCGCTTACATTCGAAACAGCCAATCCGAGTGTCGTTCGATCGCCTGGCTTGAGCGTCGCGCTTGCCGGCTGGAAGTGAAGCTGTGCCGCCGGCGCTGCGCTCGGGGCTGCTTGCGCACTCGGCTGAGCGGCGGGGGGCTGCGCCGCTCCTGTAGGCATCGTGGCAGGAGAGGGGATCGCTTCCTCGCCTTCGCGATACACGCGCACGTTGGTATCCGTCCCCGCGGCCACCGTGCGCAAGTTATCCGCCGTGATCGACGGCATGCGCAACACGTGCGGCGTCAGAACGATGAGAACCTCGTTTTCCTTGACTTCCTTGCTGTTATCCGAGAACAGATAGCGGAACAGCGGCAGCTGCGCCACGCCGGGAATTCCGTTCACGTTCTTCGTTTCCGTGCGCTCAATTAGTCCGCCCAGAACGTTTACTTCACCGTCCTTCAGCCGGATGTCGTGCTCGATCTTGCGCTGGCTGATGACGGGTTGGTTGATTCCGCCGATGTTGCTGGATCCTGTGATCGAAGAGACTTCGATCGAAAGTTTCAGGCTCACATCGCCGTCCGGATGCACGCGGGGCGTCACGTCGATGTTCACTCCCACGTCGATGTATTGAAACTGCGTGTTGACCAGCGGATTCACCACGCCCGCGCCGCCGCCCACGCCCACGCCCACGCCCGCCTGAAAGCTACCTGTCGCCACGGGCACGCGATCTCCGATCTTTAGCGTCGCTTTCTCTCCATCGCTCACCCGAACCTCGGGATCCTGAATGATTCTCGTCTTGTTGTCAGTAAGGATGGCTGTCGCCGTCGCGCCCGGCAGTGTCAAGCTCCAATCGGCGGTGGATAGGTGCTGCAGGTTGTTCAGCGTGACTTGGGGCGCGCTGGTTGAAGAACCGGAAGTGCCGGTGGATCCGGTGGATCCGCCGCCCGGCTGCAGCGCGCTGCGCGGATTGAAGGTCAGTACGGAGCTCTGCCCGGGCAAAATTCCGAGATCCCGCAGGCGATCCATGCTTGCCGTCAGCACCTGCACGTGAATCAGGACTTCGGGCTTGGCCTTGTCGATGTCGCGGATGATTTTGGCTGCAAGTGCGAGCTTATCCGGCGTGTCGCGGACGACGATGGCATTTTGCGCGTTCACCTGTTGCACGCGGCGAAGATCCAGAAGTTGTCGCAACCCGGTAACGATCTCCGTCAAGCTTTGAGGCGTCAGCGTGTTGGATAGATAGAAGGTGCGCACCACCTCGTCTTCCAACTCTCTGCGTTTTTGAGGGTTGTCCGGCGCCACCAAAATCACGCTGCTCGTCAGCGGTTTCCAGAACGCCTTGCTCTCCAGAGCCACGGCGTCCAGCGCCTGCTCCAGCGTCACGTTGGGCAGTTCGGCGGAGATGCGTCGCGAGGTGAAATCTGGGTCGAAGATCACGCTCAAACCCGCGAGCTTCGCAATCGTCTCAAAGACGATGCGCGCATCATTCGTCATCTTCAGATTAATGGGCTCGCGTGAAAGCGGCTTCAGCTCCGGCGGAGCCGACAGCAGGTCGCCGTCGTCCGGCGGATTGGGATTGATCGTCGCGCGAGACTCGGCGGCATTTTGCGCCCTCAGCAGATCCATCGTGTGCCTAACTTGCTGGTCCGCAGCCGCGTTCGATGGATCGATGGCCTGGGCCTTTTGGAACTCCGCCAGGGCGAGCCGAAGATCGCCCTTCTTGAGGGCCTTCTGGCCCTGTTCGACGTGGAATTGGCCGTCCTGGAAGCGAGTGTGCAGCGCCCGGAGCTTATATTCGGCGTTGGTTGGATCGGCTTGGAGGGCGCGCTCGTAGTGGACCAGAGCGGTATCGTAGTCCTGCACGTCTTCGGCCTTCCGGCCGGCGTCGTATTCCTGATTTCCTTTGGGGCAGCCGATTAGAAATACGGCGGCGAATGCCAACAAGGACAAGCATGCTATACGGCGCAAAAATGCCCTCCGCGGGGTCCCCTGATTCCTTGGAAGTCTAACACCCGAGCTAGGATGCGGCAAGGAAGCGACTCCGTTGCCGATGATCATTGATTACCACAAGGTTTGAGGCGAATGAGTTAGAGTCAAGGAACAACTCGCAGCGAAAAAACCGGAAGCCCGTGTTATCCCGTCACTTGCGGGAGCTTATGACCGGCGGCTATGATAGCAACACAGTGAAATCAGCTGCGAAAAAAGGGGAACGCGAGGGCGTCAAGATCGTCGCGCAGAACCGCGCCGCTTCATACAACTACGAGATACTGGACAAGCTGGAGGCCGGCTTAGTGCTCGTCGGAACAGAGGTCAAGAGCCTTCGGGAAGGCAAGGGATCGCTGCGTGAGGCTTACGCGGACCTTCGCACCGGAGAGGCCTGGCTGGTAAACTGCCACATTCCGGAGTACCAGCCTGGCGGGCCGCGGAACCACGACCCCCTGCGGAAACGCAAGCTGCTGCTCAACCGCAGGGAGATCGACCGCCTGGTTGTCCAGACTCAACAGAAAGGCATGACGATCGTCCCGCTGAAGATTTACTTCCGGGATGGGATCGCGAAATGCGAACTGGCCGTGGCAAGAGGCAAGAAGTTCCACGACCGCCGAGAAGCTGAGCGAAAAAAGGAAGCCAAACGCGAAGCCGAGGAAGCGATGTATCGCTTCCGACGGCGATGAGAGTGAAAGGAAGACATGCAGATCGAAATCGAGTCGCAGCCGTATGCGTCGGTGCAGGCTGACGCCCTGATTACATACGTTTTCGACACGGAAAAGAAATTCGACGGACTTCTCGGTGAAATCGACGGTGGCATGAACGGCCGCCTCGCTTCGCTCGCCGCGAGCGGGGAATTGACGGGCAAATCCCTCGAACTCCTCCTGGTTCATTTTCCCGCAGGACTGGCGGCGCAACGCCTGCTTCTCGTAGGGGCGGGAAAGCCGGAGAAGTTCTCCGCGGCCGACCTGCGCAAGCTCGCCGGGACAGCGCTGCGCCACCTGAAATCCCGCGGCATGAAGAAATTGATCTTCCTGACGCGTGAGGGCGAAGATGGTCCTGCGGCGGCGCAGGCCGTGGTCGAAGGCTTGGTCGTCGCCGATTTTGAATCGGACAAATACCGCACTGAGAAGAAAAGCCGCGAGATCCAATCCGTCAAGCTGGCAGGATTCGACGCCGGTCTCGGAGCGAACCTGACGGCGGCGATTGACCAGGGCCGTGTAGTCGCTGAATCGCAGAATTTCGCGCGCGATTTGATCAACGAGCCCTCCAATCGACTGACGCCCCGCATGCTCGCCGCGCGCGCCGAGGCCATGGCCAAGGAGGTCGGACTCGGAGTCGAGATCCTGGACGAGCGCAAGATCGCCGAACTCAAAATGGGCGCGCTGATCGGCGTGGCGCAGGGAAGCGTCGAACCGCCGCGCGTCATCGTCCTGCGCTATACGCCGGAAAATCCCCGGCCGGGCGGGCCGGTGCTGGGCCTCGTCGGCAAGGCCGTGACGTTCGATACCGGCGGCATTTCCATCAAGCCCTCAGCCAACATGGAGAAGATGAAGTACGACATGGGCGGCGGCGCCACGATGATTGGCGCGATGCGCGCGCTCGCTTCCCTGAAGCCTTCCGTGCCGGTCATCGCCGTGATTCCCGCCACGGAAAACATGCCCGGCGGGCGGGCACAGAAGCCGGGCGACGTCCAAACAGCGATGTCGGGGAAAACCATCGAAGTGATCAACACGGACGCCGAGGGCCGGCTCATTCTGGCCGACGGAATCTTTTATGCGCGCCAGCTCGGCTGCACCCACCTGGTTGACGCAGCCACGCTTACCGGCGCGATCGAAGTCGCGCTCGCCAACGTCAACGTCGGCGCCTTCGGCACGCCCCGCGAGTATCTGGATCAGTTTCTCGAAAGCGCCAAGGCCGTGGGCGAAAAAATGTGGCCCATGCCCATGGACGACGAATACGAGGAGATGATCAAGAGCAACATCGCCGATATCCGCAACACCAGCACCGGCAAAGGAGGCGGCGCCATCACCGCGGCTTGGTTCCTCAAAGAATTCGCCGAGGACACGCCGTGGGTCCACCTCGATATCGCTTCCACTTGCTGGCTGGACGATGGACGCCCGTGGCTTGCCAAAGGACCGACGGGCGTCGCAATCCGCTCGATCGTCGATTTCGCGCTGAAGATGTAGCTCGTCACATTTTCTCGGGGGCGGTGATGCCGAGCAAGGCGAGCGCGGTGACGAGCTGCTCGCGCACGAGCTGCGTGAGCCGCAGAAGAAACGCGCGCTTCTCCGCATCTTCTTCCGAGAGGATGCGGTGCTTGTGGTAGAAGATGTTGAAGGCCTGCGCAAGCTCAAACGCATAGCGCGCCAGGAACGCCGGCTCCTGCGCCGCTACAGCCGCTTCCACGCCGGCATCGAGCGATCCCGCGAGCACGGCCAAGTCCCATAAATCGTCGCCCGCGGGAGCAGGCAGGAATTTCATCACGTCAATTTCGCCGCTTTCGATTCGCCGCACGTTGACCGCGTCCACCTCTGCGAATTCCGGATGCTTTTCCGCGCCCTTCCGCAAAATGCCATTCACGCGCACGACGGCGTACTGCGCGTACGGCCCGGTCTCGCCCTCGAAGCTGAGCGCGTCCTTGAAATCGAAGGCGATCACGGTCGAGCGCGTGAAGCGCAGCAGGAAATAGCGCAGCGCGCCCTTGCTGATGGCATCCACCATCTGGCGTCCTTCAAGGGTGCCCGCCAGTTCGGGATGGCGTTGCTCGACTTCTTCCTGTGCGCTGCGTTCGAGCTGGTCGATCAGGTCGTCGGCCTTCACGCCCTGGCCCTTGCGCCCGCTGACTTCGATGTAGGGCTTATTTGCGTCCTCGGCGGGAATCTCGTAGCCCAGTTCCTGCGCACAGCGTGGCGTGAGAGCGACGACGTTGTAGGAGAAATGTTTCAGCCGGTCGGCCTGCTCCGTGTACCCGAGCGCGCGCAACCCGGCGACGACCACCTGCTGCGGGTAGGCCTGCCGCGCATCGATCACGTTGTAGACTTCGTGCGCGTGCCCGAACGACGGCGCGGATGCGCCTCCCGGCGCGGCCCCCGGCTCGCTCGCCGTGGTCCAAACCTTGCGACCGTCCGGGTGCACATGGAAAGGCCGGTAATAAAAGTCGCGGCCGAGCAGCCCAAACTTCCAGAGATGGTAGGCGATGTCTTTGCCGACGTAGGTTACCGTCCCGTTCGAGCGCACGATGATCTTGGCTTCGGCCAGCTCCGATGGCTCTTCTTCCGCGGCTTCCTGTGGTCCTTCCGGTCTTTCCTTATCTGACGGAAGCTGCATCACCCAGCAGCCCGCATTTTTTCCGGAGGTGGCGAGTTGAATCGCGCCGCGCTGCTTCAGCATTTCGAATGCGGCGTCCCAGAATTTCAGGTGCAGGATTTCGCTTTCGCGGGAGAGCAAATCGTAATCAATGCCCAGGCGGTCGAGCGTCGCCAGGTGGCAGCGCACGATGGCAGTGGAGACGACCTCCGCCATCTTCGCCGCATCTCCGTGCCCCTCTTCGATCTCCTTGAGCGTCTTCGCGCGGAGCTCGAGGCGGGACTTATCTTCCGCGAGCCACTGCGTGACGTGCGTGTAGAGGTCCCAGCAGAAATAGTCGAATTTCGGCTGGTCCGCGAGAGAGCGCACCTCGGTGGGCGTCTTCGGCTCGAGGTGCATAAATCCGAGGACGACATCGGCGACCTGCACGCCCGTGTTGTCGATGTAGTTCTGCACTTCGACGCGCCTGCCGGTGTATCGCAGAAGGCGCGCAAACGCGTCGCCGAGGACAGCATTGCGCAGATGCCCTATGTGCGCTGCTTTATTCGGGTTGATGCTCGTGTGTTCGACCACGACTTTTGGAGCATCCGCGCCGGGCGCGACGGCTTTGTGTCCGGCCTCCTCGCAGGCGGCGCGGAAAAATGCCGCGCGGTCGAAAAACAGGTTCAGATAGCCGCCTCCGGCGACTTCGATCCGCGCCACGCCTTTGATCGGCTTGAGCGAATTCGCAATCTCTTGCGCCAGCGCCCGCGGCGGCTTTTTCAGGCGCTTGGCGAGCTCGAAGCAGACCGGCGAAGCAACCTCGCCCATGGCGAGCTTCGGCGGACGCTCGGTGACGACGGGCACGTCGGTCTTGTAGCGCTCGTGAATGTGGTGACGCAGCGCCTTGCGGATGCGGTCTTCGAGGGTCTTATACACACAGCTCCTTCTCTTGAATGAATCCCGCGATTATAGGCAATGGCCCGGAGGGCGTCAAAACTGCAAATCGCCGTTTTTGGCGATTACAAACGGAGGCGGCCCTTTGTTTCCAATGAGATAGACCGGATCCTAAAAACTGAATTTGGCGACTAGAAATTTTCTTGGGGAGGGGTGCCGGCCAGCAGGGTTGATCTATCGCGAGCGCTTCGGGCGCCCGGATTAAAGTGTCAAGTTGAACCACAGGGTACGGTAGCACAAAACGAGCCGGTTGTCTGTCCGTAGAAATGCGGATAGTAAGGGGCATGACGCAGCAAGTCGAACCACCAAACCGCCGAAGGCACGATCCGCGCGAGAATTGACACGGGATGAGGGCCAGACTAGTATCGATTTTTCGCGATTCTGCGCGAGAAACACCTGAAACGCATGAAAACGATACGCAGCGCCTACTTCGACTGTTTTTCCGGCATCAGCGGCGACATGGTGCTGGGTGCGTTGGTGGATGCCGGCGCCGAGTTGCAAGCGATCGAAGTGGAGCTGCGCAAGCTGAAGCTCGAGGGCTGGAAGATTTCCGCGGAGAAGGTGGAGCGGCGCGGGATTTTCGCGACCCACGTGAAAGTTGATACGCAGGAAGTTCATCACCATCGCGGGCTTTCGGTCATCCTGAAGCGAATCGACGACGCGGGCCTGGCGCCGCGGGCGGCCGAGCGCGCGCGGAAAATTTTCACGCGGCTGGCCGAGGCGGAAGCGCACGTCCATCAGGTGCCGGTCGAGACGGTGCATTTTCACGAGGTGGGTGCGGTGGATTCGATTGTGGACATCGTGGGCGCGGCGATCGGATTCGAGATGCTGGGCATCGACGAATTTGCCTGCTCGGCGCTGGACGTGGGCGCCGGCCAGGTAAAGACAGAGCATGGACTGCTGCCCGTGCCGGCGCCGGCGACGGCGGAACTGCTGCGCGGCGCGCCAACGTATTCAAGCGGCATCCAGCGCGAACTCGTCACGCCGACGGGCGCGGCAATTGCCACGACGCTCGCGACGCGCTATGCGCAGATGCCTACGATGACGCTGCGCGCGGCTGGCTACGGCGCCGGCTCGGCGGACAATGTGGAGAAGCCCAACGTGCTGCGGCTGCTCGTGGGCGAAAATGCGGTGAGCGAAGCGGGAGAACACTGGTCCGCGCCCGTCACCGTGATCGAAATGAACGTGGACGACATGAGCCCGCAGATCTACGGATACTTCGCGGAAAAGGCGCTCGCGGCAGGTGCGCTCGACGTTTTTTCCACGCCGGCGCAGATGAAGAAGAACCGGCCGGGCCTGCTGGTGACGCTGCTTTGCGAGCCCGGGAACGCGGCGCGATTGATCGACTTGGTGTTTCGCGAGACGACCACGATCGGCATTCGCACCTATGAAGCGCGCCGCAAGACGCTCGACCGAGAATTCGTGCCCGTCGTGACGCCGTTCGGCGAGGTGCGCATGAAAGTGTCGCACATGAACGGCACCGTGCTGAACGCCACGCCGGAATACGAGGATTGCCAGCGGATCGCGGCCGAGCGGGGCGTCCCGCTGAAGCAGGTGATCGCCGCGGCGTCGTTCGAATTCCAGAAACAATCTCGAGATCGAGGCGGAAACCACAAATAGTTCATGAGCCAGCCTAAGTTCTATCTCACCACGCCTATTTACTACGCGAATTCGCGGCCGCACGTGGGCTCGGCGTACACGACGATCGTGTGCGACGTGATCGCGCGCTACAAGCGGATGTGCGGTTACGACGTTGCCTACCTCACGGGAACGGACGAGCACGGCGTCAATATCGAGCGCGCCGCCGAAAAACAGGGCATCACGCCCGCGGAACTGGTGGACCGCAATCAGAAGATTTTCCGCGATCTATGGAAATTGCTCGGCATCCAGTACACGCATTTCATCCGCACGACTTCGACCGAGCATGCGCGAGCTGTCCAGACTCTGGTCCGGCGAACGACACGGCGCACGCCGGATGCGATCTACAAAGCTAAATACGAAGGCCGCTACTGCATCCACGACAATCTCTACGTGAGCGACTCGCGCGAGGAGGCGAATTGCCCGCTCTGCGGACGCCCGGCGGAGCTGATCTCCGAAGAAAACTACTTTTTTCGGCTTTCCGCGTATCAGGAGAAGCTGCTGGCGCTCTACCGCGAGCAGCCGGAGTTCGTGCGGCCGGATTTTCGCCTGAACGAAGTGAGGAGCTTCGTCGAGGCGGGCTTGAAAGATGTGTCCATCAGCCGCAGGTCCATCAAGTGGGGCATTCCCTGGCCGGACGATCCCGAGCACGTCTTCTACGTCTGGTACGACGCGCTGACGAGCTATATGAGCGGAATCGGATATGGCGAGGGCACGGACGGAGAAGGGAATCCGGAATTTAAGAAATTCTGGCTCGCGAACGACTCGTACGTCTTGCACATGATCGGCAAGGAGATCATCCGGTTTCACGCCGTGTACTGGCCGGCGTTCCTGATGGCCGCGGAACTTCCGCTGCCCAAGCAGATTTTCGCGCACGGCTGGCTGCTGTTCGAAGCGGAGAAGATGAGCAAGTCGAAGGGCAACATCGCCTATCCGGAGCCGATCGTGAACGCGCTCGACGAGCTGACCGGCGCAAAAGTCGGCAACGACGCGCTACGGTATTACCTGCTGCGCGAAACCGTGTTCGGCCAGGACGGCAATTTTTCCCGCGAGGCGCTGATCACGCGCTACAACGCCGACCTCGCCAATGGCCTCGGCAATCTTGCCAGCCGCGTGCTGGCGATGATCGCGAACTATTGATGGTGGGATCCCCGATCGGCGGGTAGACGCGGACGGTTCGCAGGACCACGCTGGGTTTCGCGGTGCGTTCGGCGATTTCACTTTGAAAGCAATCTTGGACGCCTACGAAGCTTTCGGATTTGGGGCCGCAATTCTGACTACATGGGGACTCGTCGCCGAGGCGGATAAGTATCTCGTTCGACACAAGCCGTGGGAGTTGGCGGCCGATCGCTCCAAGCGGGTAG
>DATLWP010000206.1:0-4345 GCA_035576265.1 Candidatus Polarisedimenticolia bacterium | reverse complement strand
GGTGGAGAGGATCGGTAGGCTTCAACCCCGAGAGCAGCAGATCGCTGTGGCCCTTGACGATGGTCAAGAGATTGTTGAAGTCATGGGCTACGCCACCTGCCAACCGGCCCATCGCTTCCATCCTCTGCGCTTGTCGGAGTTGAGCTTCGAGATGCCTTTTCCTCGCTTCGTTGCTTTGCAAGGAGCGGCGCATGCGGTCAAAAGTCCGGGTCACTTGCGCCACTTCATCCTCGCCATCCGCCTCGAGCGGGTATGCGAAATCTCCTTGTTCCACCGCGCGCACTCCTTCGGCAAGAGAGGCCAGTGGGCGCGTGAACGCATCAGAGATCACAAACACAAGTACGCTGCCGACGAGCACCGCAATCAGCCCCAGGCCGGCGAGCAGATGATTCAGTCTGTTGAGGAATGCCATTGCGCCATCGTACGATTTTAGTACCGTGACGCTTGCCGCGGGACGAGCGCCAGGCGTCAGCTCGACGGATTCAGCCCAGAACCATTCGTTATCGATTTGGAGGCGTTTCGATGCCGAGCCATCCCCCAGCTGCTGCGTCACCTCATGCTCTTGGAGAGGAGGAAGCGTGCTAACTGCGACTTCGCTGCCATAGCGGAATAGGACTTGTGTTGACGATATCCCGCGCAAATCATTGGCTTCGCGGACGTCAATCTCGCGGCCCACGACGACCGTGCCCACTGGGCCCTTGTTCCGGCCCTCTGCCTCGTAGATCGGCTGCAGTGCCACCTGATAGAGGCGCTCGCCGCCGTACCACCATCCTGCGGTCCTATGTTCCCTGACAGACCGGCGAAGCATTATCTCCGCCGTGGCAACGGGGAACCCGGGAGACGTCGTGTGCAGTGCGACGATTTTGCCGCTGCGGTCGGCTAGAGCAAAAAGGTTGCAATCGTCTGCTTGCCACGGGTCCTCGCTGGAATCTTGGATGGCCGAAGCGTCGCCGTTCCTCATGTGCGCCAGCGTTGCCAGCAAGTCAGCCTTATGGTCAAGTGCGACCTGATGCTGGCGTTGCACGACCTGGAACGTCAGGATGGCGTTCTGCGCGTCTTCCTGGATTTCTCTCTGCATCTCTACCTGAGCAGCATGACGCACCACAAGCAGAGCGGCACAGGTAAGCCCTGCCGTGACAACGACAAGTGAGAGCAGAAACTTCGTACGCAGGCGCAGGTTTGCAAGGGCTCTGGACATTGTTAGCGCGGACCGATGGCTTCCGCCGACCTCAGCGGATGCTAACCTCCGTGACCACTTTTGGGTAGGGACCACAGGTACCTAAAAATGCCCCGACAGTACTATTGGTCGAGCCTGAATGCTGACTCCAGCAGAACCCTCGTCGAGCCGGTCAGCCCGGCAGACCAGCCTTGCGAGGCGTTTGCGGTGGGCAAGAGGCCTGGTCGAGCAAAAACTAGCGGGCAGAGGGATGCTGAGAAAATGGATCAAAGTGACTACGCCGCGGTCTTTCACTCTTTCCACGTATTGTCATGGCGCTGCACCCGGCGCAATAATGAAAGCTATGACCTCGACCACTACATTTACCAAAGGCCAGTTTGCCCAGACACCTGAATTCGACCAAAAGCTCGACCGTCTGGCCGAAGTTGCGGTTCGTGCCGGATTGGGACTTGGGTCCGGACAAGAACTGGTGATGACCGCCACGCTGGATGCGATCCCGCTGGCGCGGCGTATCACGGAGCACGCCTACAAAGCGGGCGCCTCGCTCGTCACCACGTTGTTTTCTGACGAGCAGTTGGCGCTGCTTCGCTTTCGCTATGGTCAGGATGCCAGCTTCGACGCCGCCGCATCGTGGCTCTATGAGGGTATGGCCCAGGCATACCGGAGCGGAGCGGCGCGGCTAGCTATCACTGGCAACGATCCCTCGTTGCTCTCGAGGGAGGACCCGGAAAAGGTGAGCCGGGTGAATCGCGCAACCTCGAAAGCATACCACCCCGCCCTGGAACTGATTGCGCGCCACCAAATCAACTGGACCATCGTAGCCTGCGCCACTCCAGCGTGGGCAGCGGCCGTATTCCCTGATCTGTCGCAAAACGAAGCGCTGGCCCGCCTTTGGAATGCCATTTTCGCCGCATCGCGTGCGGACCAGCCGGATCCAGTGTCCGCGTGGAAAGAGCACGATGCGAACCTGCACGCGCGCGCCGATTGGCTGAACGAGAAGCGGTATTCGGCGCTGCATTTCCGGGGGCCTGGGACGGACCTCCGGGTCGGTCTGGCTGACGATCATCTGTGGCTTGGCGGAGGCACGATGGCGCGCAACGGAAGGTATTGCATTCCCAACATGCCGACCGAGGAGGTCTTCACCACGCCGCACAAGGATCGCGTGGCAGGGCGGGTGACCAGCACGAAGCCCCTGTCGTACCAGGGGACGATGATCGAAGGGATTTCCGTGCGCTTCGAGGCTGGGCGGATCGTCGAGGCGCACGCCTCGCGGGGCGACCAGGTGCTGCAGCGAATGATCGAGACGGACGAAGGAGCGCGGAGGCTCGGCGAAGTGTCTCTCGTGCCGCACTCGTCCCCGATTGCGTCGAGCGGATTGCTTTTCCTAAATACCCTTTTCGACGAGAACGCCGCATGCCACATTGCGCTGGGGCAGGCCTACAGCACATGCCTGAAGGGCGGCGACAGTCTCACTCAAGAGCAACTGGCAACGCGAGGTGCGAACACCAGTCTGATCCACGTCGACTGGATGATCGGATCGAATCGCATCGAGGTAGACGGTGTGAGTGCAACGGGTGATTCCGAGCCCGTGATGCGCGCCGGAGAGTGGGTGTAGGCGTCGCTGGCAACCATTCTTTCGGCGGTTGGAGCATGCATCAGGACCGCAGATGAGCGGCCCAACAGCACTTCGGTGCGGCCGCCGGGGCAGGCGCCCCGATCCACGGTCCGTTGCGAATCGTGATGCGCGAAGAGTCCGCGATGTTGGTGGCGACAAACACTTAAGGCGAAGATCTGTGAATCTGTCGACGACACTTCTGGCCGCGGTTCGTGCATGGAGCGGCATGCGTACTACGGAAGAACTTTTTGCCTGCGATCCTCAGCGGCCTGGAGCACGTTGTCCGGCGTGCCCAGATCGCGCCAATAGTATTCGTCGGCTCTGAAAGCCAGGATCTTCTCCCCACAGGCGGCGATACGGAGATAGGAGGTGATGATGGAAAAAGCGCCTTCTTCAACCAGCATCGTAAGAAGGCGAGGAGATATGACGTGGATACCGCAAAATGCGAGCGCCTGCACTGGGTGTGATGATCGAATTAGTTCAGTGTTTGGACCGTGTCCGGACCGACGGCCGCAGAGCTGACCCTGCTCGTCGAAGAGCAGGTGTCGAGATGTATCCCGGTCTTGTGTTGCCAGAGTGGCGAGAGCCTGATTTTCCTTGTGAAATCGCACCATTTGTCGGAGATCGATCGTGCTAAGGACGTCGACATTGTGCAAAATGAACGGTTCTTCGATGGCGGTTGGGTCCTCGAGGAAGAAGTAGGCGGCTTTTTTCAGGCCGCCGCCTGTGTCGAGTAGAGCCTTTTCGCGAGACAACTCAATTCGCATGCCAAAGTTGTCGTTCGCTTCCAGATACTCGAAAATCATGTCCGCAAAGTGATGCACATTGATCACCACCTCGCGAATATCAAGATCGCGCAAGCGCGAGAGCGTGATCTCCAACATCGTGCGGCCGGCGATCTCCACCAGCGCCTTGGGACGATGGTCGCTGAGTGGCCGCAAGCGCGTGCCGAGGCCGGCGGCCAGAATCATCGCCTTCATGTGTTCATATTCTCCAACTCAAGATGCCGCACCACCACTTCCACTCCGTTCCTGCCTCTCAATCGCTTCGCCAACTGCTCAGCGAAATAGACCGAGCGATGCTGACCACCTGTGCAGCCGAACGACACCATCAGGCTCGTGAAGCCGCGACGCTGATACGTGCTTACGCTGGCGTCCACCAGGGCAAGTGCGCTGGCGAGAAACCGATGAACGCTCTCTTGCTGATCGAGATAATCGATTACCGGCGCGTCTTTGCCCGTAAGAGTCTTGAATCTCTCTTCGCGTCCCGGATTCGGTATGCTGCGGGCATCGAATACGAATCCGCCGCCGTGCCCGGTCTCGTCCCTCGGCACACCCTGGCGAAATGAAAAACTGAAAATTCGTACGATCAGATGTTCTTCCTTCGGAGTCAGGGTTTGCAGTTTTGCTGAGGCCACCATGCTACGGAACGCATCCGTCAGTGCCGGTAGCGCGACGGGTAGCTCGACGTTTTGAAGCAGCCAGCGCAGGTTTTTCAGCGCGTATGGCACACTTTGGAGAAAGTGAGCCTTGCCCTCATAGAAGCCGCGGAAC
>DATLWP010000205.1:0-6078 GCA_035576265.1 Candidatus Polarisedimenticolia bacterium | reverse complement strand
ACGGCGGAAGTGTTGTTCGGCGATCCGCGGGCGGTGATCAAGGTGGACTGCGCGGAATTTCAGCATTCGCACGAGATCGCCAAACTGATCGGGTCGCCTCCGGGATACCTGGGGCACCGGGAGACGCATCCGCTGATCACGCAGGAAGCGCTGGCGCAGTATCACACCGAGAAGCTGAAGATCAGCTTTTTGCTGTTCGACGAGATCGAGAAGGCCAGTGACGCGCTCTGGCAGTTGCTGCTGGGGATACTGGACAAGGCCACGCTGACGCTGGGAGACAACCGGCGGGTGGATTTGTCGCAGACGATGATTTTCATGACGTCGAATTTGGGGGGCGGGGAGATCACTGAGCTGATGACGGGGGGGATGGGATTCGCGCCCATGGTGCCGGCGGATTCGCGGCCGCGGCTGGACGAGAAGGTGGAACGGACGGCGGCGGAAGCGGCGAAGAGGAAGTTCGCGCCGGAGTTCATGAACCGGATCGACAAGGTGGTGGTGTTTCATCCGCTGCGGAGCGAGCAGCTGGAGCAGATTTTGGAGATCGAGCTGGGGATGGTGCAGCAGCGGGTGCTGGAGACGGCGAAGGGGAGATTTCTGTTTCGGGTGACGGCGGCGGCGCGGGAGTTTCTGCTGCGCGAGGGGACGGACCTGAAGTATGGGGCGCGTCATTTGAAGCGGGCGATTGAGCGGCACGTGGTGTACCCGCTGGCGAGTTTGCTGGCCACGGAACAGGTGTCGCTGGGAGACGTGATCTCGATCGACTGGAAGGGGAGCGCGGACGGGCTGGCGTTTCTGAAGGAAGCGGAGGGCGCCCTGATCCCCGTGGCCTCACCTGCGCCCGACATCCTCACCGAAGCCGCTGCCGCCACTTCCGATGGCCGCGTCGTGCTTATGACGCGTAGGGTCGCGGCAGCGGAACGATCGCCGTTCCGTTCAACGCGCTAATCCACACATGCGGAGGGAACGGGTGTGAATTCTCCGAGTAACGTGGGGAGCAGCGTCCTGAGCCATCAATCTGCAACGAGAAAACCATGTGCGAGTAACGATCAACGTGGACGCCGCCGAGCCGGCCAGTCCAAAAGTGAGCTCGAAGCTACCGTCATTGGCCAGAGTCGTCCACGGCGATTCCGGTCAAGGGGAAGGCTGAAACGCGCGTGAGCCAACGGCCGTCGATCCAGAAGAAACTCACCCGTATCATCGTCGTCACGTGCGGCGTGTCGATTCTGCTGACTTGCACCGTGCTGGCCGGGTACGACGTGATCACGTTCCGGCGCGACCTGGCAAACGACCTCATTCAGACAGCGGAAATCACCGGGGCCAATACGACGACGGCGCTCATTTCCAGGGATGCGCCATCGGCGCGGAAGGTGTTAAGTTCGCTGAGTTTCCAGCGGCACATCGCCGAGGCCTGCATTTACGGACGAGACGGGTCCATCCTCGCAGCGTACGCGCGCCAAGATTCGGAGCACTCGTTTCACCCACCACCGCTCGGTCCGACTGGAATCGTAGACACCTCGAACAGCACCGTACTGTTCAAACCGATATGGCTGAACGGAGAACAGATTGGAACGATCTACCTGAAATCCGATCTAGAAGGTCTGTACGCTCGCGCGAAGCGCTTCGCTGAAATCACGCTGATCGTGATTCTAGCGTCGCTGGTGACCGCGTACGTGCTGGCGGCGCGTCTCCAAAAAGTGATATCGGATCCGATTTTGGAACTCGCCCGCACTGCTTTTGCTGTAGCTGTGAGAAGGGACTATTCCATCCGGGCTACCACGGGGACCACGGACGAAATCGGTTTTCTCTTCGATCGCTTCAACGAAATGCTAGGCCAAATACAAGAGCGGGAGACCGCTCTCCAGCAGGCACGCGACGAACTAGAACTGCGCGTGAAGGAGCGGACCCATGAACTGCAGAAAGAGATCGCTGATCGAAAGCAGGCCGAACAAGAACTTGCAAAGCGGACCGAGTTCCTCAACTCCCTGATCGAGAATGCCCCCATCGGTATCGCGGCGATCAACCCGGATGGTATTTTGCAGACGTGCAACCCTGCATTCGAGAAATTGTTCGGGTATCGCCAGCAGGATATTCTCGGCCAGTCGCTCATTGACCTATTGACCACTCCGGACCTCCGACCTGAAGTGGAAGTCAATCGAGCCAGGCTGCGGCACAAACAGGTCACGCACATCATCACACGGCGGAAGCGCAGCGACGGGACCCTCCTCGACGTAGAGGCCTTCTCGGTGCCTCTTGGACACGACGGAAGCTACACGGGCGCCGTGTTGCTCTATCAGGACGTCACTGAGCGGAAGCGGGCCGAGCGGGAGATCGAAGAGCGGAAGGAGTTTCTCAATTCTCTCGTCGAGAATCTCCCGGTGGCCGTTGTAGCGACCGACAGTGACGATCTCGTGCAGATGTGCAACCCCGCATTTGAGAGGCTGTTTCGCTACCGCCCGCAGAACGTCCTCGGTAGACATATTATCGATCTGCTGTCGTCCGGCGATTTGAGCATGCAGATGCAGAATACGAAAGCACAAGTTGATCGAGGGAGACCGGTCCACCTGGTGACGCAGCGGAAGCGCAGCGACGGGAGCCTTGCGGACGTAGAGATGCTGGCGGTACCCCTCGTAAAGGGTGAGAAGCGGTGGGGGAATCTGGTGATCTACCAGGACATTGCGGAACGCAAGCGTGCCGAGGAAGCACTTGTGGAAGCGAAGGAGGTGGCAGAGGCGGCAAACCGTGCCAAAAGTGAATTCCTGGCCAACATGAGCCACGAGATTCGCACGCCGATGAACGGAATCATTGGGATGACTGAGCTGGCACTCGATACAGAACTCACCGACGAGCAGCGGGAATATCTTGGATTGGTGAAGAGCTCCGCAGATTCGCTTTTGACGCTGATCAACGACATCCTGGATTTCTCCAAGATCGAAGCAGGCAAGCTCGACATTGAACGGATCGATTTTCCCTTCAAAGAGAGCCTGGGCGAAACGGTAAGAACGCTCGCATTTCGCGCCCACCAAAAGGGTCTGGAACTCGGCTGGCGTGTAAGACAAGGCGTGCCGGAGCGGCTGAATGGCGATATGGGCCGTTTGCGGCAGGTTTTGGTGAATCTGATCGGCAATGCAGTGAAATTCACAGAGAGCGGCGAAATTTTCGTGGAAGTCGAAAAGCAAGACATGGACGAGAGAGGCGTCCTTCTGCATTTCAGCGTGCGCGACACCGGAATCGGAATTCCGAAAGATAAGCAGAAGATGGTTTTCGAAGCCTTCACCCAGGCGGACAGCTCTGCGACGCGAAAGTACGGAGGAACGGGGCTGGGACTGGCGATCACATCGCGGCTCGTCAAGCTGATGGGTGGAACCATTTGGCTGGAGAGCGAACCGGGCCAGGGCACTACATTTCATTTCACCAGTCGGCTCGGACTCGCTGCAAGCCAGGGGCAACCGATCGCACCAGCGGAACCCCACGCGATTCGGGACCTTCCGGTCCTCGTGGTCGACGACAACAAGACGAACCGTCTCATCTTGGTGGAAATGCTGTCGGCATGGGGAATGCGACCGCTCACGGCTGACGGGGGACGAGCTGCTTTGGCGGAACTCGCACGCGCACACGAGGCAGGCCGGCCGTTCCGGCTCGTGATCACCGATCTGCAGATGCCGGATATGGATGGCATCACGCTGAGCGGAAAGGTACGAAAGAACCCTGCGTTCGGCGCGGTCCCAATTCTCTTGTTGAGTTCGGCCGGTGCGCAGAGCGAAGCCGGCAAGCGCCGTCAACTGGCCATCGCTGCGTATCTCACCAAACCGGTGCAGCCATCGGAGATGCTCGATGCGGTTCTGTCCGCAGTCGCGAAGCCCACGGAAATTCAGGCGCGGTCATCGGCGAAACACAGCGCGCCGGGGGAAGGAACAGGGACGATGAAGATTCTGCTTGCCGAAGACAATGAGGTAAACCGAAAGCTGGCCACAGCGCTCTTGGAGAAGTACGGACATTCCGTTGTCGTCACAAAGAACGGGCGGGAGGCGCTTGATGCCCTTGAGCGAGAAAAAGTCGACCTCGTGCTCATGGACGTGCAGATGCCGGAGATGGATGGATTCGAGGCTATCCGAGCGATCCGGGTCAGGGAACGGCGCACGGGAGGGCACCTGCCGATCATTGCAGTCACCGCGCACGCCATGCTGGGCGATCGGGAGCGATGTCTCAGTGCGGGCGCAGACGATTACGTGACAAAACCGATTCGCACGCCCCAACTGCTTGCTGCGATGGATCGATTGAGGAAACGAAAGATCGATCCTGGCTCCGCCCAGCCAGCAGTCACGGCGCCTGCTACAAACGTATTGGATATCGCCGCTGCGCTCGAACGTGTGGAGGGAGACCGGGAACTCTTCGAGGAGCTCGCGCGGCTCTTCGCAGAAGAGTGCCGTAAGAACATACCTGAAATTCGCCGTGCCCTCGAGCGATACGATGCGCAGCTTCTTGAGCGTCTCGCACACACGATGAAGGGAGCTGCGGCAAACCTCGGCGCGAAGAATGTTTCCGAAGCGGCCTTCGCTCTGGAGAAACAAGCTCGTTCCGGGGCTTTAGACCACGCCGGCGAATCGATCGAGAACCTGCAGCGAGAAATCGGCCGGCTGTTGCCGGAAATCGAGTCCTTTTGCAGGAAGGTGGCGCCTTGAACTCTTTCCATACGGCCGGGCGCGGTAGCGAGGAGGACGGTTCACGCCGGAGAGTTTCTGCTCGTGCCCTCGCCGAGGTATGTTGGGGGCCCGCTCATCCGGACGCAGAGTTTGCAAAATGACTGAAGAGCGGATATCCCGGAGGAGAATTCTGATCGCGGAGGACGATCTGGTGTCCCGCCGCATGCTTCAAGGGTTTCTATCAAAATGGGGCTATCAGGTAGAGTCCGCCGCAGACGGCTTGGAGGCGTTGCAAATTCTCGAAGGCGAATGTCCCCCACCGCTCGCGATTTTGGACTGGATGATGCCGGGCCTCGAAGGCCCCAAAGTGTGCGCGCGGGTGCGTGAGCATGCTGACCGGCCGTACATCTACATCCTTTTGCTCACGGCTCGCACTCAGAAAGGCGATCTGCTCTGCGGCCTGGGATCAGGCGCTGACGACTATTTGACGAAGCCCTTCGATCCCCAGGAATTGCGGGCGCGCCTGCACGTGGGCCAGCGCATCCTGGATTTGCAGGAGGGTTTGATTGTGGCGCGGGAGGAGCTTCGCTTTCGCGCCACACACGACCCTCTGACGTCAATCGCTAATCGTGGCGTCGTTCTCGAAGCGATCAGCCGGGAACATTCGCGGCAAACGCGCGAGGGTAACTCCTTCGGAATCATCCTTCTGGATCTCGATCATTTCAAGAGCATTAACGATGCGCACGGGCATCTCGCTGGCGACGCCGTTTTGAAGGAGACCGCCCGGCGGATCAACATTTGCCTTCGCCCCTACGACACAGCGGGCCGATACGGAGGCGAAGAATTCCTAGTTGTTGTGCCGGGTTCCGACGAGCAGGGAACCCTCGCACTTGCCGAGCGAATCCGCAAGACTATCGAGTCCGAGCCTGTCTCCGTCGATGCTGTGCCGGTGCGAGTCACGGCGAGCTGTGGCGTAGCAGCGAGCAACCAACGCAAACGACTGGATCCTCAGGCGCTCCTTCACCTGGCCGACGATGCCCTCTACCGGGCCAAGGAAAAGGGCCGCAACCGCTCGGAACCGGCTCGGGCACATCCAGCGCCAGCCTTTCACCGCTCGAATCCGGCTCCCCTTAAGCTGCAGAGATAATCCGATACGTCTTTCGCGTCGAAGACATCTGCAAGCGGGCCGAGGAGCCAGAGGAGCCGGTCTCGTTGGCGGCACAGGACGTGGGGGAAGAGCCTTCATAGGCCGTCCCGGCTAGGACCGGAAGCTAAGCCACCTTCCGAGTAAACCGTGGGTTTCCGCTTGGAACTCTAGCTGTGGCTACTGTGGGAGTACCTCGGTCGAATTGGAAGATGCGCAGATGAAACGATCTCCCATACGGAGGCGTACGGAACTCGGACATGAAACCTCGCCCTGCTCTTGATCTAAACTAGT
>DATLWP010000204.1:0-2571 GCA_035576265.1 Candidatus Polarisedimenticolia bacterium | reverse complement strand
CATTCATGCCCTTAATGCGCAAAGCGCTCGGAGTGCTGTTGGCCGGCGGCCAGGGAGAGCGGCTCTGGCCTCTCACGCGCGATCGCGCCAAGCCCGCCGTTCCGTTCGGCGGCGTCTATCGCATCATCGACATTACGCTTTCGAACTGCCTCAACAGCGACCTTCGCCGCGTCTTCGTCCTTACCCAGTATAAGGCGCTGAGCCTCAACCGCCATGTCCGCCGCGGCTGGTCCTCGCTGATGGGCCACGGTGATTTCATCGAAGTCCTTCCTCCCCAAATGCGCGTCTCGCAGCACTGGTACCGGGGCACCGCCGACGCCGTTTATCAGAACATCTATTCGATCGGCAGCGAGCAGTCGGATTACGTCTTCATCCTTTCGGGCGACCACATCTACAAGATGAATTACCAGGCCATGCTCGAGCAGCACGTCGCCTTCGGGGCGGACGTTACCGTCGCAACGATCGAAATGGATCCCGTCGAGGCCGCCGGAAAATTCGGCGTACTCCAGACCGACGAACACTGGCGCATCATCGGATTCGAGGAAAAACCGGCCAGGCCGAAGCCATCCGCCGTTCATTCGGGCGTGGCGAACGCCTCCATGGGCGTCTATCTTTTCAATACGCAGCTTCTCGTGCCGATCCTGATCGCCGACGCCGAAAATCCGGCCTCCTCGCACGATTTCGGCAGAGATATTCTGCCGCGCATCATCGACAAGTATCAAGTCTATGCCTACAACTTCCGCGACGAAAATAAGAAGGAGACCTCCTACTGGCGCGATGTGGGTACCATAGACGCCTATCATGAAGCCAACATGGACCTCGTCTCCGTCTCGCCGGTTTTCAATCTGTACGATAAGAGCTGGCCGCTGCACACTTGGCAGCAGCAGTATCCGGCCGCGAAATTCGTCTTCGCCGATCCCGATCGCATGGGCGTCGCTCTCGACTCGGTTGTCTCGGGGGGATCGATCATTTCCGGCGGGCGCGTCGAGAAATCGGTCGTCGGCTACGATGTTCGAGTCAATAGCTACAGCGAAGTGGAGGAATCGATCATCTTCAACCACGTGAACGTGGGTCGGCACTGTCGCATCCGCCGCGCCATCATCGACCGCCACGTCGACCTGCCGGAAGGCACCGTCATTGGCCACGACCTCGAAGCCGACCGCTTGCGCTATTCCGTCTCCGACGGCGGAGTCGTTGTCGTCGTTCGCCCCGAATCCATGATCGAGGAACCCGAATGACGCCGTAATTCCCACTCGCCCTTGCTGTCTCGCGCCATGCGTTTGTAGCGCCCGCGTTGAGGCGGGCGCTCTGCCGTTCGGGTCTTTGGGAGGAAAAATGTCCACGAAAATTGTCAGCGTTCGCGGCCGCGAAATTCTCGATTCCCGCGGCAATCCCACCGTCGAAGCGGACGTCCGCCTTGCGGACGGCGCGCTCGGCCGCGCGGCGGTTCCTTCCGGCGCTTCGACTGGCGAGCACGAAGCCATCGAATTGCGCGACGGCGACAAGTCCCACTATCTCGGCAAGGGGGTCCTCAAAGCCGTCGCCCACGTGAACACCGCCATCGCCAAGGCTGTTACCGGCATGGACGCAGCCGATCAGCCCGCGCTCGACCGCCGCATGATCGAAGCCGACGCCACTCCGAATAAATCGAAATTCGGCGCCAACGCGATTCTCGCCGTCTCCATGGCTGCCGCGCGAGCCGCCGCCGCTGCGGCGGGCCAGCCGCTTTACAAATATCTCGCCCGGCTTTCGGGTGACGCTTCCGCCGTCACGCTTCCCGTCCCCATGATGAACATCCTCAACGGCGGCGCGCACGCCGATAATTCCGTCGACGTGCAGGAATTCATGGTCATGCCCGTCGGCGCTCCGAATTTTCATGAAGCACTGCGCTGGGGCGTCGAGGTGTTCCACAATCTCAAGGCGGTGCTGAAGAAGAATGGCTACTCCACCGCCGTAGGCGACGAAGGCGGCTTCGCACCGAATCTGAAATCGAACGAGGAAGCGCTCGAGCGCGTCCTCGAAGCCATCACCGCCGCCGGCTATAAGCCCGGCGAGCAGATCGCCATCGCCCTCGATCCTGCCGCGAGCGAGTTCTACGATCCCGCCTCCAAAAAATACGTCTTCAAGAAATCGGACAAGTCCGCGCGCGCGGCCGAGCAGATGGTCGACTTCTGGAAGAATTGGGTGCGCCAGTATCCCATCGTCTCCATCGAAGACGGTCTCGCCGAAAACGACTGGGACGGCTGGAAGCTGCTCACGAAGGAATTGGGCGCCAAGCTTCAGCTGGTCGGCGACGATATCTTTGTCACCAACCCGAAAATCTTTGCCCGCGGCATCTCGGAGAAAGTCGCGAACGCCATTCTCATCAAGCTCAACCAAATCGGCAGCGTCACCGAAACGATCGAAGCGGTCGAGATGGCGCGCAAAGCGCACTACGCCGCGGTTATCTCGCATCGCTCCGGCGAAACCGAGGACCCCTTCATCGCCGATTTCGCCGTCGCCATGGGCACCGGCCAGATCAAGACCGGCTCTGCCTCGCGCACCGACCGCATCGCCAAATACAACCAGCTC